>JAFZTO010000079.1 GCA_017618795.1 Clostridia bacterium
GATGTGACAATATGACCTGTTTCTTCGATATCCGAACCGACAACGTTTGTTCTCAGACCGGTCACGCATATTTCGCCAACAGACGTAAGCTCAATATATCTGTAACCGAAGAATGTCATCAGCGGACGCAGGTCGGTCTTTTTGCCGTTTGGTTTTACTACGATTTTCGCTGCGGCAGTACGGTAATTTTCCGAATAGACCGTGTTTTCCGCTCCGTCGTTGCCGCGCGAAAGCAGTCCGCTGTCGTTCAGCATCTCCCCGAAACGCACGAAAAGCTGCGTTCCTTCTGATCCGTAAGCAGAGAATGTCGGGAAACCGACATGGTTTTGACCGAAGTCGATTACCACGCGTTCTCCTTCTTTAACAATTATCTCTTCAGAAATCTCAGAACGGTAAACATGCCCTTTTCCAAAATCAGTGCCATTGTCTTCGATTCTGTCTATATAGTTTACGGACATCGGTTGGGGAGCTATGCCTTTTCTGATTCTTACCGAAGGACCGGTTTTGGGCGTTATTTCAATGTCGTGTTCTTCCTCTGTCGCTTCCGACCAGTTAAGCTCTTCAGTTTCCGGTGTTATTTCTTCCGGAGGAGTTAACGAGGCGTCGTATATTTCTCCTTCCCAGATATCCGCAGTTCTTACTGCTCCGCCGAAGCCTGCTTTCCAGCTGCGATCGGTTCCTATTGTCCTCATTCCGTTTGCATCATCAATTGTGATCTCGGAAATAAACGCAACGTGATTGCTCGCACCGTATGTCCTGTATGAGATTCTTCCGTTGTACCATCCCGGGGCAACGGCGGCAATAAACAGATTTTTGCCTTCCTTAATATAAGAGGTCACATCGTAAGTGTAGTACATAACCCTTTTCCGGTATTCTGTCCACCCCGGCTTCAGTTCATCGAAAACCGTTTCGCCGTTTTCCTCGCATCCGACGCGGCGTCCGTTTATGTATAACTCGAACACTCCCAGAGAACTGGCCGAAACAAACGCTTTGCCAACCTTGTTAACGGAAAATTCGCGTGCGAAGTACGAGAGCCCTCTGTCGTCGTTAGGCAGCCTGAACGAGTCATATTTTCCGCTCGAGTCCCAATTTTCCGATCCCGAAATCTTATACGGTCTTATACTTTCCGGGACTGAGATCCATTTTGAATTCAGATGTCTTTTCATGTGATTACCTCTGCTTTAAAATCCTGTATTCATTGTTTCTTTTTTCTAAATATGTTCCGAAAAACTCTGACATTGCCTTTATCAGATATTCCGTATCCTTTATGCCCGCCGTCTCGTACGCGGAGTGCATCGCGAGCTGCGGAAGCCCAATGTCAACCGTACGAAGAGGAAAGTGCGTCGAAGATATACTGCCTATTGTCGAGCCTCCGGCAAGATCTGACCTGTTTGCAAAGACCTGATACGGAACTTCCGCTCTTTCGCATATCAGTTTGAAAACCGAAGCGGAAACGCTGT
This sequence comes from Clostridia bacterium, assembly GCA_017618795.1. Classification (GTDB taxonomy): domain Bacteria; phylum Bacillota; class Clostridia; order Oscillospirales; family CAG-272; genus Colimorpha_A. The sequence continues at coordinate 1,461 of JAFZTO010000079.1, forward strand.
CTGTCGCATATTTCTGGCTTGCATTGTATTTTATCACAATACCTTTGTTGATTTCCGGATGATTGTTTTTATCCGAGTATTCCGGGTGATTCGGATGTATTGCGTGGGCGTTGTCTGCCGAGACCATTATTCCGTTTTCGGTTGCCGTAAGAAACTCTTCCTCCGTTAGGGAAAGAGAAGAAAAAATTCTTCGAACGGTATCGCGAAGATAGTCCGAATCGGCGCCCTGCCTTGTTCCTGATCCTACTTCTTCGTTGTCTGAGGCGAATAACAGTTTGAGCGCCCGTGAGCCCTGCGACCGTACCAGTCCTTCGGTTATTCCGTAAAGGCACTGGAGATCGTCCAGCCTCGGGGAGCAGATGTAATCGCCCATTGTTCTACAACCGGAGGAGTACAGGCACAAATCAGAGGACAGAAGATCGTCGTCGGAGCATCCGGCAGCCTCGGCAATCATCTCGTTCAGTGATTTCCCGCCGGGCGGACAGTATATCGGGCGCATATCGGTTGCGTTATTGTAGCTTGCGTTTGAATTGCAGTCGCGGTTCATGTGTATGGCAACAGACGGAATGATAAACAGGTCTTCCTTCAGATCGATATTTTTTTCGGCAAGGCCGTCTTTCGTTCTTACCGTGACTCTTCCTGCGGCCGAAAGCGGTCTGTCGAGCCATGTGGCGCGTATCATACCTCCGTAAGGCTCTGTATTAACAATGTTGTAACCGTTTTCGTTTGACAGATAATTTTCCTTTATTCTATATGTCGGAGAGTCCGTGTGCGCGGAGCCCGCCATGATGCAGTTAATCGGGCCGGCGGGAATTTCAAAGGCAATAAGAGACGAACCGTTCCTTATTGTAAAATATCTGCCGCCCGGGTCAAGACTCCATTTTTCATTCTCGCTTATCTCGGCAAAGCCGTTTTCTTTGAGAATTGCGGCAACTGTGGCTGTAGCGTGGAACTGAGAGGGCGAGCAGTTTATAAAATCAAGCAATGGGTTCATAACATATTCCTTTTCCTTTATAGTTTCTTTATGTTCATTATGTTCAAATATATATTATAACATTTCCGTTTTAAAAAGTCAAGCGTCAATTCAGGATTGGTAAATAAAAAACGTTTTTCTCATTGACAAATTGAAAAAAAACGGTATAATATTATGTGCGCTAATCGAAAAAGAATAACTGAATCAGTGATGGAGGGAGAAAATGTCTGAATATAGATATGAAACGCATTGCCATACTTCTCAATCCAGCAAATGCGGGAGCATAAGCGGACGTGATATAGCAAGACACTACAAAAGCATAGGCCACACCGGAATAGTGGTTACCGATCATTTTCTGAACGGCAACAGCGCAGTCCCCGGATATTTGCCATGGAACGACAGGGTTCATTTGTTTTTTGCCGGCTACAGAGACGCGAAGGCGGAGGGCGACAGAATAGGTCTTGACGTTTTTCCGGGATGGGAGTTCAATTGCGGGGGAACAGAGTTTCTCACATATGGCCTTGACGAAAGCTGGCTGTACGATAAGCCCGAACTCGAAAGCATGCCTCTCGACGAATACGGCGAACTTGTAAGAAAAGACGGCGGCTTCACAGTTCACGCTCATCCGTTCAGAGAAGCGCCGTGGATAAGACTGATTCGTTTGTTCCCTCATTCATGCGACGGAGCCGAGGCCTTCAACGCCGCACACTTTCAGATGGGGCGCACCGATTTCGACGAGCGAGCCTGCTTTTACTGCGACAGCTACGGCCTTATAAGAATGGCGGGCTCCGACAATCACTGCGGGCGGATGCAGTACTATACGTCTGTCACTCTTACGGAGAGAGCGGGAACGATCGGTGATTTAATAAGCTGCGTAAAGGGCGGCGAACACCGCCTATTGCTTCTTGCTTCGGACGGCAGTCTCATAAAACAGTTGTTTCCTTAAGGTTAAACATTCGTGATCTACCGTTAAAAAAGACAGTGAAAGAGACGTGGCATTTTCGAATGACCGACAGTTTAAAAAAATCCAAAAAAAA
>JAFZTO010000080.1 GCA_017618795.1 Clostridia bacterium
ATTTCAATGCTTTTCAGCCTGAAAAAGAAGGAGCCTCCGACCGCTATTGCGCCGCCAAGCAGCACGACGGCCAGAACTATATAAAAAATGTTCTGTCTTATCTTTTTCGAGCGGTTTTTTGAGCCTAGCTGCTTCAGTGATTCGTTGTTTACAAGTTCGGCGGCGCTAAGCTCCTGCTGCTCATCTTCTTTTTCATAATCGAAGAAACCCATCGGACTCCCCCTTTCCCGTTTATTTAATAATGCTTTTTATGCCTTCGAAAATGATGCCGTCGGTGTTTTCAACGGCAAACTGTCTGATGCTTTCGCACATTTCCTTCAGCTTTGATCCGTCGGAAAGCAGACTGCTCACGGCTTTTTCAAGCGTATCGGCGGACAGTTCCTTTTCTTCAATCAGCACGCACGCTCCGCGATCCGCCAGCGCCTTTGCGTTTTTGTACTGATGGTTGTCGGCAACGTAAGGAGACGGAATCAGAATTGCCGCCCTGCCCAGGAAAGCAAGCTCCGAAACCGTCATGGCGCCGGCTCGGCCGATGACTATGTCAGCCGCCGCAAGCCTCTCCGGCATGTCGTGTATGTAATCGGTAACGCGCAGATTCGGGCAGCCGCTTAGACCGAGCGAGTCAAACATGCGTTTCGCATCCTCGATCTTGCCGGCCCCGGCCTGATGAAGATGGTGCACGTCATCCCTGTAACGGCAGAAGCTGTTCATAACGCCGATCGCCGCAACGTTTATCGGCTCGGCTCCAAGGCTGCCGCCGCACGACAGAATGCTGTATCTGTAGTGTTCAAGACCCAGCTTTTCCCGCGCCCCGTCGCGCGTTATTTTTCCGAAATCCGCGCGCAGCGGATTCCCCGAATGCACTACGTTCCCGCATCTGACCTGCTTTGCCGTCTCTGCGAAATTGACAAACAGAACGTCGAGTCCGGGAGCGAGAGCCTTGACAGCCTTGCCTGCAAGCGCGTTCGACTCGTGCATGGCGGCCGGGATTTTCATTTTTTCCGCAGCCCTTATAAGCGGCCACGAAACATATCCGCCCGTGCCGATGCAGACGTCCGGGCAGAAACCCCGGATGATTTTTTCCGCCTCCCTTACGGACGCGGACATCTGTCTCAGGTATTTTAATCCGCCTGATATGCTTCTTGCACCGAATCCGGTTATATCGACGTGATACAGATCGAACCCCGCCTTCGGAATCAGTCTGTTCTCCATTCCGTTCGGCGTTCCGACAAAGGCTATTTCAGAGTCCGGCTCGTATCTTTTGATTATTGAGGCGATTGCGATCGCAGGATTGATGTGCCCGCCGGTCCCGCCTCCCGCGATCAGCGCTCTCATTTGACCGTCGCGGGCACGGATACCTCGCGGTAAGTGTATCTTGAAATCGAGATAAGCATACCCATTTCGATAAGCTGCATTATCAGAGCCGACCCGCCGTAGCTGAAGAAAGGCAGGGCGATGCCGGTATTCGGTATCGTATTCGTCACGACCGCGATATTCAGTATGACCTGTAGGGCAAGCTTTGCGGTGATTCCGAACGCAAGAAGCGACGAATAGGTGTCCGGCGCTCTCATTGCGACCTTGAAGCCCCTGTAGGTGAGAATAACGAACAGAGAAATAATTATCGTTGCTCCGACAAAACCCATTTCCTCGCATATGATAGCGAAAATGAAGTCGTTCTGCGGCTGGGAGACAAACAGATATTTCTGCTTTGACGCGCCTATTCCGACGCCGAACATGCCGCCAGAACCGACGGCGTTAAGGCCCTGAAGCGTCTGCCAGATCCTTCCCTGCGGATCGTAGTTGTCGGGATTAAGCCACATGTCCAGCCTTACTCTCGCGTAGTCGACGAACATGACCGCGAAAAGCAGGAGCACAAGGCCGGCGACCGCGACGACGGCGAGCGGGCGCCAGTTCCCTCCCGACGCGAATATCATAACTATGCCGATTGCAAAGAGGATGATAACTCCCGAAAAATGGTTTTCGAAATAAACAAGGATACACGGCAGACCCACGATTCCCAGCGGAACGACAAGCCCGTATATATACGATTGCCTTTTGTTTTCATAGTTAACGATTCTTTCCTGGCTGACCGACGCGTACAGCGCAATCATCATCACAATGGCGAGCTTAGCCATTTCGGACGGCTGCACCGAATATCCGCCTATCTCGATCCAGCGCTGAGTATCGCCGGCAGCAAAACCGTAGGCGAGAACTCCGGCGAGCAGCGCCATTGTTCCGACATACGCAAGAGGCGTCATCCGGCGATAGAAATTATAGTCGACAAACGAGGCAACTATCATAAGAACCGCGCCGGGAACCGCGTAGATGGCCTGACGTCTCACATAAAAATAGCTGTTTCCGAGCGACGAGTAGGCATACGCGTAACTGGCGGAAAAGACCATAACGAGTCCGAAAAGCGTCAGTATAACAACCAGCAGAACAATAACCATGTCCGGCGATCCCTTGACGCGCACGATATCCGTAGGCTTTATAAAATCGGAATTTATCTTTCTTTTTTTCTTTTTTTCGCCGGTTGTCTGCTCGGGTTTAAGCGAGCCGGAGCCGCCGACCTCCGCCGTAAGCTTTTGCTTTTTCAGTCTGCGGGGAGTCCGCTTCCCCGTTTCCGGGCTCAGCCGACTGCCGCTATTTCTTTTTCTGTTATCGTCAGAGCCCATAAAAACCTGTCAGTTTATAAAATAATATCGAAAACAAACGTCAGAGCCGAAAGAGCGAGGGTTATCGCGCAGAATACCGCGACGATCTTTATCTCGCTCCATCCGCATTTTTCAAAATGGTGATGGATCGGGGCCATCTTGAATATCCTTTTGCCGTGGGTAAGCTTGAAATACCCTATCTGAATTATGTCCGACAGGGATTCGGCCACGTACATGAAGCCCACGACAAGCACGGCAATCGCGTTTCCGCTGATAATGGCGATGCCCATCACCGCCGCGCCAAGAAAGAGCGAGCCCGTGTCACCCATAAAAACCCTTGCGGGGTAAAAATTGTAAACGAGAAAGCCGAGGCACCCGCCGAGAAGCAGAACCGACATGAGAAGCGATCCGGGATTGTAAACGACCGACGAGGCCAGTATGAAAAACACCGAAACGACGGCGGTCTCAAACGCCGCAAGGCCGTCAATTCCGTCGGCTAGATTCACCGAATTTATGATCCCGGTGATCAGCACCGCCATAAACGGATACCACCATATGCCGAAGTCGAGATCGATGCCCGTAAACGGAATATGCAGAACGGTCGTCACGTTCCCGAGCAGACGGAGAGCGGCCATATACGCTGCCGTAAGGACAAGCTGGAGAAGATATTTCTGCCACGCCTTCAGCCCTTCGTTGCGGTCTCTGGCAAATTTCGTCCTGTCGTCAAGAAAACCGGTCGCGCCGTTCAGCAGCGCAAACACGGCGGTGATATAGGTCGCCGTACTTACACCGTCTCCGGCGAAAAAAAGAATCAGCGAACCGATGATGAAAAAAATCAGGAATGAGACGATAAAGCTGATACCGCCCATCGTGGGAGTTCCTTCCTTGGACTTGTGCCATCGCGGGCCTATGTCAAGGATTTTCTGTCCCAGTTTTTTTGATTTCAGAAAAGGAATAAGCTTTGAAAGAATCAGTGCGGTCGAGGCAAAGCAGAAAACCCCGAGCGCACAGAACAGAAGCGGCTTCATATGTCGTTGTTCTCCGTAAATTCCGACGCGATACGGCCGAGCCGCATTCCGTGGCTTGCCTTGAAAAGAACCGTGTCGCCGGGTTTCAGAATACTCTTTAAGGCGAAGATCACGGGTTCCGTGTTCTCCGCGTCGTCGAATCTAATGATTTCGATCCCGCCGCCTCTCGCGCCGTCGGCGATATTCCCCGCTTCCTCTCCGAATGTCAGAAGAATATCCCCGTGGACTGCGGCAAATTCGCCCATCTCGCGGTGAAGCGCGGCGGAATGCCCTCCAAGCTCAAGCACGGAACCGAGAACGAGAACCGCGCGCCCGCCTCCTTCATGCGCAAGCTTCTCGGCGACAAGCACGGACGCTCTGACCGATTCGGGAGACGCGTTGTAATAATCGCAGATATACGTTATTCCGTCTTTTTTCGTTATGCGCTGGCGGTCCCCGACTCCCGCGGCGGCGGCAAGTCCGCGTCTGATGTCATCGTCGCTTTCGCCGAACATGGTTCCGACGGCATAGGCGAACAGCGCGTCGAGCACAACGTGCTCGCCGTACATCGGCACGAAAAAATCGGTTTTTTTCGGGGAATTGACCGATTCAAC
>JAFZTO010000010.1 GCA_017618795.1 Clostridia bacterium
AAAAAGGTAAAAAAGATTATTGCTTATTGCCTTTACGGGCTGTCGGCCGTCACGGTAATTTCAAGATTTTTTTCAGGTCTGCACTGGTTTACCGACATAATCGGCGGAATAATCCTGTCCTGGGCGCTGCTGTCGCTTTTTGACGGTACGCTAATGCTTGCCAAAAAAATAAAAAAAGACCGCGCAAGAGCAGAGGTTAAGGCTCAGTGAATACCGAAAAGCTGTTCAGCGAATTCGTGCGGGAGTTCAGTGAAAAAGACGGTTCCGTCGAGGCGTTTGCCGTTGCCGACGGAAAAAATATCCTGTTCGAGCATCACTTCAACCGTTTCGGATACAAACTCGTGAGAAACATTTATTCCCACACAAAATCTTTTGCCTCAACGGCGATAGGAATTGCCGTCGACGAAGGACTGATGTCGCTCGGAGACAGGGTTTCTGATTGTTTTCCGGAATATTTTGAAAATACCGACGATCCGAGAAAACTTGACATAACTCTTGAGGACGTTCTGACAATGCGGTCCGGCTTCGGCACGCCTCTGCTTATGGGCGTAGGCTCCAACGGACGGACGGTTGCATATCCCGACTGGCTCGGATACGTCCTTTCACACCCGTTAAAACACGATCCGGGCACGGTTTTCACATATTCGAACGGAGACACGTATCTGGCAGGCAGAATGCTTGAAAATAAAGTCGGGACCACTCTTCAGGACTACATATACGGCAGATTCATGCGCAAAGCAGGAACAGACTATCCTGTGTGGGAACACGACCCGCAGGGACACACCTTCCCCGCCTCCTGCCTGTATCTCAACATATCCGATCAGCTGAAACTCGGTCAGCTGTATCTGAACAGAGGAATGCTGAACGGAGAGCGTATCATTTCCGAAAAGTGGGCGGATCTGGCATCGACTCCAAAACTCTTTTTAGCCGACGGTACCGGATACGGTTATCAGATATGGATATATCCCCCCGAATTCGGCCGCATTTTCCGCGCCGACGGAGCCTACGGGCAGATAACCGCCGTGCTCCCCGAAAAGGGGCTCGTCGTGTCGATTCAGTGCCCCGAATACGGTCAGCCCGAAAAAACAATAGCCCGATTTAACGAATATCTCAGAAAATTTGACTGAAAGGACCTGAAAGCCGATGGCAAAAAACAGAATAAAGCTTGAGCCCTCGGCAAATTCAGGGCAGAAGCCGCAGGGAATAAAAACAGAAACGCCTCTTAACAGACGCATGGCACAGGCAACGCGTGGCAGCGAGCCCGGAACGGTTCGACGCGCCGCAAAGCAGACCTTCAAAGTCGAAGAAGGCAGATTTTCCGACGTAAATCAAAAGCGTAAAAAAGAAAAAAGGGAAAAACCGGCAAAGCTCTCTCCCGATACCACCTCGCGAGGAATTACCGAGGAGGAAATCCGAAAGAACGAATTCAGAAAAGAAAAGGAACGCCATTCGAAAAGGTCGTTTATCGGCACGAGGATAGTCCTTGTCCTCGGAGCCTACGTGGTTCTCTCGGGCATTCTGGCTGCCGCCATGTACTTCTGGTGGCTGCCGCATCAGACAACGGCAGAAACGCAGAACTATGTCTATCAGCTCGGCCCGGACAGCGACCGTTTAAAACGCGTGACGGTTCCGTGGCAGGTCGTCCGCACCGGTAACGTTTACTACGTCAACATGTCGGACATCGCTTCGATGTGCAATCTCGCCATTACGGGGGACGGCAAATCGTTCCGTTTCATAGTCAAGGAAACCGGAGAGTACATCAGCCTTACGCTCGGAAGCGGCATTGCAGAAATAAACGGCGTTTACGAGCGGATGGAAGGCGAATGCTACTTATATAACGGAAGCGTTTACGTGCCGCTCAATTTTGTTAATTCAGTCGTCGGGGGAGTGACCGCGACACTGAACCTCAGCACCAACAAGCTTACGGTCGAAAGCGACGGATCTGTCATCAGCTTCCCGTTTATTCCCGATAGCGTCACCCCCGCCATCAGGTTTGTCGATCTCGACATCGAGATACAGCGCGAAATTATTCTGCGCGAGCAGATGAGGCAGGAGCAGAACGCCGCACAGTAAGAACAGTAAGAAATGAAAAAAAGAACAAAAAGGATAGTCAGGTCTTCCCTGGTTGCCTTTGCCGTTTTCCTTGTCGTCACGGCCGTATGCGCGGCGGTTTTCGTCGCGATCTCGCTTAAATCCGCCGGTTTCGGCGTAGGCGCGCCCGCGACAGAGGCAGAAAGCGTTCCGGTGGAATCCGAAACCGAAGCCCGCTCCGAATACCTCATTGACCTCAGCGATTACGAAAAATACATCAACCCGACGGGGAGCAGACGCGACGCCTTTCTTGCGCTCGTCAACGCAGAAAACGCAGGTAAAGCTGAAAAAGAACTTGTCGCGCTAGGGCCGGAACGTTCAAAATCTGACGTAACTCTCCATCCGTACGCCGCCATGGCTCTTGAAGCGATGCTTATGGAAATGGAAGCGGAAAACGTAAGGCTCATCAACCCCGATACGAGACTCACCCTTTCGGTCACTGCCGGATTCCGCGACTCGGACGTTCACGACGAGCACATTACGGGACTTTCCGTCGATATGCACAGCTGTGCCGTCTCGGACATTTCGTTTAAAAACACGGAGGCTTACGGCTGGCTGAGCGAAAACTGCTGGAAATTCGGATTTATCGTCAGATACCCCGAAGGAAAGTCCGCCGTGACCGGCGTTTCCTTCCGCCCCTGGCAGTTCCGTTACGTAGGAAGATTTCACGCCAAAGAGATTCATTTTAACAATCTGACACTGGAAGAATACCTGAAAGGAACAAAATGAAAATACTTCTTGCCGGCGGAGCCGGATATATCGGATCACACACCGCGGTCCAGCTTCTTGACAATGATTTCGACGTCGTCATTGCCGACAATTTCTCAAATTCCAAACCGGAGGCCGTCCGGAGAATCGAAAAAATCACGGGAAAACAGGTACGGCTGTACAAAATCGACGTTGCAGACAAACCGTCTTTGCTGACATTGTTCGATACTGAAAATCCGGAGGCGGTCGTTCACTTTGCCGGCCTCAAAGCAGTCGGGGAATCCGTGCGCCTTCCCGTCGCTTATTACAGAAACAATATCGACACAACTCTGTCGCTTCTTGAAGTCATGAAGGAGCGCGGGTGCAGTAAGATTATTTTCTCTTCCTCCGCTACGGTTTACGGCGATCCAAAGTCGGTTCCGATCACCGAGGATATGCAGACGGGCGGGTGCTCCAATCCCTACGGCTGGACGAAATACATGATAGAGCAGATACTGAAGGACGCGGCAAATGCGGATCCCGGGCTGCGCGTGGTGCTTCTGCGGTATTTCAACCCGATCGGAGCCCACGAAAGCGGTCTTCTCTGCGAGGACCCAAACGGCATTCCGAACAACCTCATGCCGTACATTATGAAGGTCGCCGTCGGGCGGCTGCCCTGCCTGACGGTTTTCGGCAACGACTATCCGATGCACGACGGAACGGGAGTGCGCGACTATATTCACGTC
>JAFZTO010000001.1 GCA_017618795.1 Clostridia bacterium
ATCAGCAGCTGTTCGGCATAGTGATAGACCGGGGATGAGTTATTGAGTATAGTATCTATGATATTATCTCTCAATGTCCTGCGGGGATCGATGAATTCATTTATATACGGAGATCCGCCAAATACTGAGTAAAAACCGACTTTATCGTAAGCAGATAGGTTTTGATAAAACTCAGCACATTCGGAGTAATTCAACTCTTTCAGTTGAACGGTATGGATAAAACGTCCGTATAACGCGTTCTTTTCTTCCAGCATATCCTTCATCATTCCGACATGAGAGCCGGATATGAACAGGCGAATATTACGAAGATTGTTATCTATGACAGATTGAAAAACAGAATCAACGGTTGCCGGATTAGATAATATTTTCAGATACGGATACTCGTCTATCACAATATTGAAAGTTTCATCGAGAGTGTTAAGATAGGCAAATATATCCGGAAAAGATCGGAACGAAAGCGGAACCGGGAGGACCTTGGCTCGTACCAGTTCTGTTACAAAGCCCTCAATGTTATCCTCCATGGTGGATTTGAGGCATTCGTAATAAACAGTCTTGTCTGAGCTTTCTTCCAGAGCGTGGGTGATCAGAGTGGTCTTGCCCACCTTGCGTTTTCCGTAAATCATAATGCTTCCGTTTTTCTTTGAAAGCAGTCCTCGAATAAGAGCTAATTCTTTCTCACGCGCAACAAACATATGTGGCCACCTTAATGAATTGGATTTCACTGAATTCGAATTCATTATATCACGGGTTTTGCAATCTGTCAAGTGATTATACCCATCTTGTCAAATTTTTTCCGACGATTGGCCGGAATATGTACCGTTGGTTGGCCGTTTTCTTTCGATCAATTCAATTATTACTGTATTCTCTCTGGGCTTTCAGTTTTTCTGTGATGCATCATTTCGGACGGTATAATCAGGCAAAACCGCATCATTTTGGACGGCCAACCAGCACAATAATGCATCGAATTGGACAATCAGGATAATCGTCCGGTTGAATCAAGCAGAAACAACCTCTTCCAAATCATCAAAACAAATGGGACATTTGTCAAGTTAAGGGGACATATTTCTGCGTTTTTGCAAAATATGTCCCCTTCTGTTGTCGCGACTTCGACGAAAAAAACCGATAATCACAATGGTTATTTCTCGTTTAGTAGCTTATTGATTCGATCAACTGGGAAAGAATCCTCTATGTCTTCGATGATAAAGTTGTGGTCTGGAAGCGAAGGCATAGAAATGACGGAAAGGTACTCGTCGATACATTTTCTATCAATAATCACTTTCCCGCTGCCTGCCCAATGGCGGTCTTGACCATTTCGTTTTACCCCGGAAATCCAATACTCTTCACCGGTTTCAACGTCGTAGTAGTTTCCTTGAACACCTTGGCATCTTTGAAAAGCATGGTTGTTAAAATAGATGGTTTTTCCGGATTTTGATTCTTTGACATTGCCAATCCAAGCAGGACCGTCATCTGCATAGCCAGATTTCAGTTCAATGTATTTTAAATTCATATCGGTCAAGAATTAACTGCGTTCCCGTGCCGGCAGTTTCTGTTTTTCCGCCGGGCAAACTGATTTTCGCGTTTTATTAAGAAAAAAATCGCGTAGAAGCAGGAAATATAGATGAGAAACAGAAAGACTACGATGAGCGGATAGAGGACTTTGCTGCCGTTCACGAGGTTATAGAATATGTCGTACGGAGTGCCGTCGCCGCGCATCAGGAACATGTAGTTGTAGGGGATGAGGATGTCCGCGACGTAAGCAGCTGCGCAAAAGCTTCCGAGAATGGCAAACGAGATTCCGATGTTTTCTCTTTTCATGCTCAGCAGGCCGGATATCGCGATATAGAGAGCGGCAAAACCCGAGATCGCGTGGGTGATTCCCGAGACGATATTGTCGAATCCGAGCACGGGATATGCGGCGTAGTTCTGGCCGGCGCCGTAGGTCCCCAGAAAGGCGATAAGAAGGCCGAAAATAAACGTGAAGTCGAGAGAGGCCTCCTGAAGACGGCCTTTTCCGAACGCCGCCAGCGGAAGCGTGAACAGCGGAATACTGCACAGAAACAGCGGCAGCACTATAAGGATATGCGAAAAGCTGTGTGCGCGCCAGCAGACTAAAACGATTTTAAACAGTTCGATCGAGTCCATGAGTATCGCGGCAGCCGCGATGACCCTGAGCTTCTCCTCCCTGCTTTTTTTGCGAAAGACAAAGCCGATCGCGACTGCGGCCGCGATCATGACGAGCATGAGCGAAGACACAAAAATCAGATGCGCGGGAGACAGGTAGCCCTCAGGTTCACGCATGTAACCGCCGATTCCGAAAAATTCTCTCATTTGTATACTCCTATATACTCCGCGAAAAAAAACATGAGCATAACGCCGCGGTTGTAACTGTTTCGCATACCTGATGGCCCAAGCGGACCTGATCGAATATATCATCGAGCACGGCGACGAAGAACGACCGGGCAGATTCAGGACGGCAACCGCTTTATATCTTATCTTCGACTCCGCGTTCGAGAGCCCTGAGAAAAGCAGACGAACTCCACACACGGTAGTCACCGATGATGGAACCGTTATCGGCGCTGGTCCGCGATCCCCGGTCTGAAAGCCAGACAGACGGATGAGAAGGAATCAGAACCAGATGACGGAATCGCCCCTGAACCGTTCCCGGCTCCGCCCCCGGTTCAAAATCGTACCGGTATTCGGATACGAACGAGAAAAACGTGATCTTTTGCGTTATTCCGATCCGGTGAGTGACCAGGTATTTGCCGCTGTCGCCGAAAAGCACGGATGCAAGGCCGTCCGGGATGCACACGACCTTAACAGGGATCGTTTTGCCGTTGGCCGAAACGGAAACGGTCTGTCCGGCGGAATGACGGATCATCCGGAGGAAAATGCCCTTAGCAACTTTCGAGGTCCAACCGCGCTCGGTACACAGAGACTCAATGCCCGAGATGAATCTACGTTCCTGGAAGCAGCCGCGGATCAGTCTGAAAAGCGCCGGAAAAGCCGACAGCGCAAACGTCACGAGGGCCGCGGCAAACAGAATAACGAGCAGAATGATAGCAGTAATAAACAGGCCATTTGAAAGAAGCACAGCGCTGATCAGAAGAATAGCTGAGTATAAGAAAAAGAATTTCAGAAACTGTCTGAGGTCGGTTTTCATTCCTTCTTTCCCGGAACGGAAATCGGCGCGTTTCTTCATCCAGTCTTTTCTTGCACTCACGGATTGCAGAATATAGAAGACCAGGTAAAACGGAACGTACTCAAAGAATTCGTCAATCCGGTATGCGGAATGATTAACGCTTTCTCCATAATGGACAAAGTCCGTGATTGCGTTCTTCGGAGCCCATGGAATCAATCCTATTATGAACGTTACCGCAAGCCCTGCAAGAAATTCAGGCGTGCGGAACATCCCGGCTAATATCTGAATGCGCGTCATGGACTCCCGGTGATCCGCGAGCCAGCATTCTCGCACGGTTGTATTGTACCGGACGAACAAACGCGATATGACAACGAAAATCAAATATGAGAAAACAATGAAAAAGAAGAATGACGTCTTCGAAAGTGCTCCGCCGGCTGAACCGGCAAATGAATCTATCGCCACAAGCAAACGCGAAAGAGAGAAAAGCATCGCATATGCCGCGATACTGACGGCAGCGGAAGCCGCGGAAAAGGCAGCGGCTTTTTTTCGTTGCGTATTCATGGTTAAGCTTTTTCCTTTCACAATTGTATTTTGATGATGTGGAAAAGTGTCATCCGTCGGGTCTCACAATGATTAAGTGTTGTTCTACCAAAAAGCACTTCATAATGATCTGTATTCACATAAAGGAAAGATGCTTATATTATTTTGTAAACTATTATGCTGCTGCTAAAGGTCGTTAAAACGTACACCCATCTTTTATGAATTCTATCAGATTGGCATGTATGATGCCGTTCCTTTTCTGAAGTAGCGTGTCGGTCGTCAGTAGGTATTTCGGATAATTATCGTTCTTTATGCTTTCAAGCGCTCTGTACTCTCTGTCCTCGGTCTCACGGCTCTCGAGTATTGTATACGCCACCTGGACGTAGGAATAATTCATCTCGTTGTCGCGGAGAATAAAATCGCATTCAAGCCTGCCGATCCTTCCGACGCTTATCATATAGTCTCTGCTAGCGGCGTAAGTGTAAACGATATTTTCAAGGACAGGTCCGAAATTGATCCGGTTGTCAGTGTTATATGCGTAATAGAACGACAGATCAGACAAATAGTATTTCTTTTCGCCAGAGATAGACCGCCTGGATTTCATGTCGAATCTTTCACACGGCATAATGATCTTTGCGCTGATAAGAGCGCCTATATACCTGTTGACTGTCTCTTTTTTGATCGTAACCCCTGTTTTGGCGAAATCGTCAACGATATTCTGTATGCTCGTCGTAGCTCCGAAATTATTGACAATATATCTCATTACTGCGTCAAAAGCTGCCCGGTTTCTGATCCTGACACGACGCTTTACGTCTTTTTCGTATATTTCATCAATAAGGCTCTGGACGTACGTCCTTTTATCATTCAGAGAATTCAGCCTGACTACATACGGAAAACCGCCTTCAAGTATATAAGAACGGAGCTCCGTCAGATTATCACCCGATATGCTCTTCCCGAATAATTTTTTAAAGCCTATGTATTCCTCAAACGATAAAGGCAGTATTTTGAACTCAATATAGCGCCCGGTGAGCTTCGTCACCAGTTCCCCGGAAAGCAGGTAAGAATTTGTGCCGGTTATAAAAATCGAAAAATCGCGTTCTTCCCTCCAGGAATTGATGACGCGTTCAAATCCTTCAACATTCTGGATCTCATCGATGAACAGATATTTGATTCCGTCTGTCTTACTGTTTTCCGAAATCAGAGCGTCAAGCTCTTCGGCGGTAGTAACGGTATTATACGGCTTTTTGTCGAGATTGAAATACAGGATATTATCTTCCTTTACACCGCCCGTCAGAAGTTCACCGGCGATCAGGTTCATGATAGACGATTTGCCGCATCTTCTGACACCCGTAAGAACCTTTATTACTTCACATTCGTGGTAAAAGCCTCTTATCTTTTCGAGATATTTTTCACGTTTATATAAATCGGACCTGATTTCGATTTTCATATCGCACCTCCAACGGCGATACTATTATATCACTTAAAAGGGCTTTTGTCAAGTTAAGGGGGTCAATTTTGATAAAAATGACAATTTGACCCCCTTAAACTAAGATTGACGCCCTTGTTTCTCGCAATGATATGTTTCCCGACGATTGGACAAAAAAACACCGACAGATTATCCATTTAATGAAATGATCAAATCCGACGACAGGGCGACGACAATGGAGATCATAGCCGAGCTTGGCGGTTATTCCGTGGGCTCGGGGATGCTGTCCAAAGAGGATTCCATCCTTCAGGGGCTCGTCGGTATTAAAATGAAGGAAGAGGATCCTCTGACGATCGGTTACATAACAAGAAAAGGCGGCGCTTTGTCCCGATACGGGGAGGAATACGTAAAGGAACTGCAGAGGTACAAAGAACTGTAAAAAAATGATGCATTGCCGGCGATAAGAAAATGTTATCACCGGCAATCAATTTAAACGAATTTACAAATGCCGTGACCTGTGATACAATACACTCAAAGAAAACAAAGGAGGCGCAAGTGATGTTCAGACCTGTTTATGAAAAACAGAATTACCTTTCCACTCCGTTGTTTGCCGACTGAGATACATTCTGAACCGTCCGGCATCCGGTTTTCCGGATGGCGGCTCTTAATATCTTAATAAAGGAAATATATGTATGAAAAACCACAATCAATTATTTAAAATAACAACCACCGCAGTTATGATCGCATTGACCTGCGTGCTGACGATGGCGGTCAGAATACCGTCTCCCACGAAAGGGTACTTGAATCTCGGAGACTGCGCCGTTCTGTTCAGCGGTTGGCTGCTCGGTCCGATCTACGGTACACTCGCGGGAGGCGTCGGTTCGGCCTTGGCCGATTTATTAGCAGGCTATCCGATTTATATTCCAGGAACATTGATCATTAAGGCGGCTATGGCGCTGATCGTCTCACTGGTCCCCTTTCACTTTCTCAAAAGCGGGAAAACGCATCTGCGGGCGGGTGTTATTATCAGCTCCGTGACAGCCGAATTGTTGATGGTGACGGGTTACTGGTTTTATGAAGCCGTTGTGATCGGCGAAGGGTTTGTGGCAGCCTTTGCAGGTGTTTCGGGAAATATCGTACAAGGAATTGTCGGAGCGGCGGGCGCCTATTTTCTTTTGGAAGCTTTCAGCCACACCGGTATTTTCAAGATATACGGCTCCGGCGGATTTGTGAAAGGGTGAAGGAAATGAGTACACTTTATGAACAGGCATATCGGGCAGCCGACGAACTTCTGACAGCATCCAAATTGGGAAAAGGAGATCTTCTTGTAGTGGGATGTTCTTCGAGTGAGATCACCGGCTCAAAGATCGGAACCAATTCAAAGCCTGAAACTGCCGGAGAAGTTTTTTCAGCAATTTATGACGTTATCAAAGGAAAAGGAGTTTTTCTTGCGGCGCAGTGCTGCGAGCATCTTAACCGTGCTCTTGTAGTTGAAAAATCTTTTGCCGAAGCGCATGATCTTGAAATCGTAAACGTCATACCGCAGCCGAAAGCGGGAGGATCGTTTGCGACTGCGGCTTACAAGGGCTTGGAGCATCCTGTTCTTGTTGAAACGGTGAAAGCCGATGCGGGACTTGATATCGGCGGGACTCTTATTGGGATGCACCTGAAAAAAGTTGCCGTTCCGGTAAGACTTTCAACAAATCGCATCGGAGAAGCGTGTTTGATTGCCGCAAGAACAAGACCAAAGTATATAGGCGGACAGAGAGCCGTATATAACGAAGATCTTGCATGAAGCGCGGGGTGAAAAAGCTGAAGGTCGTCTATTCGGAAGAACAGCCGACAAGACCCATCGATGATATGTCGATCAGCTGCCGGACGCACTGTATCTGTCCTCCCGGCGCACAGCACAAGTGTACAGAACGGCGTGATATTCCGGGCAGCGTCGCGTTCGTCCCTTCTGTTGCGGGGCTGCTGATTGCTGGAGAGGTCGTTAAGGATCTGACGAAAAACGCGGAACTAAAAGGATAAAAAAATGAAATCATTACTGATCAAGGATACAACGCGTGAAGAACGCGAAGGGATAGTGCGTCGCGCGCTGTGGGGCGACTGCGGAGCAGAGTGCGAGTTCTGTTCCGGCTGTGACAATCGCGGCGGCGGAAGGATCGATGTCATATATCAACCGTATATCGACGGTAAAAAGGAACTGAGCGAGATCAACGCGGAGTTTACCGCTCCGTTTATCCGCTGATCTATTAAGCCAAAGTGCGAAGGCATCGTATTGACGATGCATGGTGAGGAAAATATTATGAACGAACAAATCAGTATTTCAAGGTTCATTGCCAAATTGGACTCTTGCTTTGACCGAAACGATATGAAGTCCGCCAAAGAATGTATCGAATTTTGGGAAAAGGAAGCAAGAGATGCGGGGGATGACCGCGCATTACTCACCATTCTTAACGAGGCGGTCGGGTTTTATCGCAGAACGCAAAAGCGCGGTAAAGCGCTTGCGGCAATGGAAGAAAGTCTGACCTTGGTAGATAAATTGGGACTGCCCGACAAATTATCGGGAGCAACGATCTATATCAATGCGGCGACGACGCTGTCTTTCTTCGGTAAAGAGGAAGAAGGATTGCAACTATATGATAAAGCGGCGCAATGTTATGAAAGCGAGCACAAAACGGAAACGTATGAATATGCGGCGCTTCTTAACAATCAAGCGGGGACATTGAATGCGTTAAAAAAATACGACGAAGCAGAGCGCGATTGGGTACAGGCAATAGAAATACTCTCAAGAATCGGC
>JAFZTO010000011.1 GCA_017618795.1 Clostridia bacterium
CCCAGAACTTCGGGATCTCAGCGTAAGCGGTTTCATTGTCAAATACTTTCTGAAAGCCGATGACCTTAAACGGGAACATCGGTGTGATTTTGTAATCCATCTGATTACCTCCCTGAATGGATATTTTGATAGTCAAGGGGAGAAAGGTGATTATTGCTGCTCCTCCGTTGCGTACTCGTGACGGTGTTGAACCGTGGAAACGGGAGAATGCTTTCGTAAAGCTTTCCGGCGTTTCATAACCATACCGAAATGCAATGTCGATTACTTTATCTTCTGTATCCCGCAGATCCACAGCCGCCTGATACAGTCTGCGGTTTCTGATATACTCTCCGATACCGTATCCGGTCATTAGAGAGAATCCCTTCTGAAGATAGAACGGGGAAATATACACCCGATCCGCAACATCCTGCGCACTGATGTTGTCAGTCAGATGCTTTTCTATATAATCGATTGCCGTACGAATGCCGGTAAGCCACTCCATTGATCGCGCCTCCTTTCCTTGACAATATGATTATATCACATATTGCGTAAATTGTCCTGTCATTTACTGTTAAAATCTGTCCCGCAAATCCCAGTTTATATGGATCGTTGTTATTTAGACAAACCGGACTTTAACTCTGTGTGTCAGATATATTAGTGAATAATATTGTCGCTTACCCTGTGACCCTCCAGCCGCATGCCTGACAGACGGGCTTTCCCTGCATGGAATTTCCGCACTCCGGGCAGAACTTTGGAATGGGAACGGACAGATCGACCGCGTTTTCCGCTTTAGGTACTCGGAAAAGAACCAGCGTACGCTTTTCATCTGTTTGCCGGGATATCATTTCATTCCTGATACCCATATCATAATAGCAGGTATAAATAATGCGATTACGCTGTCAAAAATAAATATGACAATTGACAGCAATAACAACTTTTTCGCATAAGATCTTTTTCCATATACAATTACGGAATAGACTATACAAGGAAACGGAAGAAGAATTGCAAACAGAATTTCCCACCATTGCATTTTTATGATTTCGCTTGGAGTGTTTTTTGGTTCCATAATATTCCTCCGCAAATCCCAGTTTGTCGAGCACTTAACTCAATATTATTATACCACTATTTACCCCATAATTCAATGAATTCCATAATTATTTAATTCACGGAGGCTAGATAGAATGCTTTACATACAAACGGAAGAGGCCCGGCGCGGATATATGAACGCGTGCCGGGCTTACGGAGACCTGATCGGCGAAAGGGAGAAGTTTAACGGAAAACGAGCCCAGCAGCTTGAAAACAGAATTCACGAAGCGCGCTTTATAATGAACGAGCGAAAGAATCTGTACGAGTCTCTGCTCGAGCAGCTGCGGCGGTCAAAGGACGTCTGCGACATGGTGTACAGATACAGGTACTTAGACAGGCTGAAAGTGTTCCGCATCGCCATGAACGTGGGCTACTCCGAAGCGCAGGTCTACAGGATATTGAAAAAAATCCGGGCAAACGCAAACATGATAGAAAACGAGAGTTTGCATGTGATATAATATAATCATACAAAAGAAGACTAGTATTTGAGCAATAAAAAACCTTCCGCTCGATATGGGCATCTGCAGAAGGAAAATGAAAGGTAAACAAAAAAACAAAAAAGAAACTGTCTTTGCTTTTGTTTGTATAATAGTATATCACTCTTTTACCGGTTTGTCAATACATTTATGAAATTATTTGGCAAAGATCAGTAATTATTCTTCCGGCTTTGTTTCGAGCTTGAGCGGATAATCTCCGAGATGTTTTACCTTAAAACCGTTTGCCTTGTATTCTTCGTAATTGAACGCCTCGAGCTCGTCAATAGCCAGCTTGTGGAACTCATAAAAGTTCTTCCACCATTCATAGCCTGAACCGAGCGACGCATTCAGATAAGCGTCCGCAATATCGCAGCCCATCTGCGGCGCAACGTAGAACGCTCCCATGGCAAGCACGTTGACGCCGTTGCCTGTTATGGCGCGCAGAGCCGCGGGAACGCTCTCAACGACTCCTGCGTGAACGTGAGGACACTTGCTCGCGGCGATGTGAATGCCCATGCCTGTGCCGCAGAAAATCAGCGCTCTTTCAAATTCTCCCTCGGCGATCATGCTCCCGACGCGCAGTCCGATTCTGTGGAACATAAGATCGGTGTCTCTGTCGGGATCGCTTCCCTCAACGACGCCCACGTCGGTTATCTTCCAGCCTTTTTCCCTCAAATGTTTGCAGACTGCTTCTTTCAGCGGGTAGCCGGCGAAATCTGCGCCGACAAGCAGATATTTATCCTTGATTGTTTTCATGGCTTATTTTCCTTTTAACTCTGTATTTTTAAAAATTATATCATTTATTCACAGCTTTGTCAATATCTTATCGAAAATAAAAATGAAACACCCAAAAAAGGAGAAAAAGATTGAATGCTGAAGGCCTTTACGCCTATCTGCTCACGTCCTCTGCGCAGGCGGCGGCAATAATCGGCCTTGCCGAGCTTATAAAGAAATACGGCTTACTCTAATTACAAACAAATAACATAAAAAAGTGACTTAACAAACATTTTATTTTATTTTTTTCAAAACAGCCCTTGACAAACCGGTGACAAGGGCTTATAATATTGTATGTAAACAGAACAAAATATTCCGTATAGTTCAGGAGGGCATTTTTGTGAGATATAAAGACCCGTCAAGAATACAGAGAATAGTCGAGATAATCGAATACTGGAAACTGAAGGAAGGCCGCGAACCTACTATAGAAGATATAGCGAACGACGCGCGTATGTCGCGCAGCCGAGTACATGCCTACCTTAAGGAGATGAACGAGAAGGGAATAATCTCGTACAGCCGCAGACACTTCGACACCTCGAAGACAGAGATGATATCCGACAGTGTAAACACGGCACCTGTGGTGGGTTCCGTGAAATGCGGCGATCCCCGCCTGGAGGAGGCGGAAATATCCGAGTACGTCAGACTCCCCGCGTCCATATTCGGAAACAGGGAGATGTATATACTCAAAGCGTCCGGAGACTCGATGGACGACGCCGGAATAAGCGACGGAGACTACGTCGTGGTCGAGAATGCGTTCTGCCCGGAGAAAAACGACATTGTAGTGGCAACCGACGAGGAAGGCGCAAATACCCTCAAAAGATTTACCGGTATAAACGGCAAAGGACAGGCAGAACTTGCCTACGAGAATCAAAGCAGATACCCCGGCGAAAAGATACTTCTCGACAGAGCCCGCATTCAGGGCATCGCCAGATTCGTCATAAAGAAACTGTGAGAACGGAAACATGGAATACGGTTA
>JAFZTO010000081.1 GCA_017618795.1 Clostridia bacterium
GATCGGAAAACTCAGAGCAGACTTCGACAGAGACGGCAACGGCTTCTTCTCCACCTGGGAGGATATCCGGTCGAATCTGAAAACTGAAGATTTCAAATCTGAATTCGATAACGTCATCAACACACTGAGATTTGTGGAGGATGGTACCCCTCTCGCAAATCGAAAGAGTCTATCTGCTTTTCTCAGCAGACAGGACGGATCCCTTCTTCCGAACGACGGAGACTGGCACGGGTACAGAGCGGACACGGACGGCTACTCCTACTTCTTCCGTATGAAGCCTCAGGCCGGCGACTACAACGTCTACGCCTGGTGCTACAAGAGGGATTGGCTGTACGATCACATGGCCAGAGCCGAAAAAGGAATCAGGTTCATCGACAGCAGCTACAACGACAAATTCGCAAGTCCCGACGGAGGCAAGGTCAAGATCAAATTCTCCGATGGAACGAGCGAGGAAAAGACCTGCCGGTATATCGATGACACACACGTTCAGTTCGGCGACGGAAGCGGCGCTTACGGTCTGCAGCACATCTGCGAGTTTGCGGAAAGGATTGAAAACATCGGAGCCACAGTCGAGCCGGTCACCGAGCCGATGATAAAGCTCACCGAAAGATTCTACTGTCCGCTGAAACTCGCCGTCTTCGAGAGAGACGAATACGGCGATCTTGAGGAAGACGGATACGATCTCGACGGAAGATACGCCGCACGGTACGAAGATGAAATAAAGGAGCTCCTGAAAAAAGAACATTCCTATGACGGCTGCGATCCGAAGTCGATGGCAACGTATCAGGACAATCCGAAAGTCCTGTCAGCCGAATGGGACGTGCAGGAGATCCGAGGTACGCTCTACGGCATGATCAAAGTCGAGCTTGCCGCCCCGCTTTCCCTTTCGGAAGAAAAGGAGCTGAAGGCCTGGATCTCAGGTCAGAACTCGGACGGCTTCGGCGAAGGCCTCGAGCAGCAGGAATTCGAGATCGACGGCGGCGAAGGTTATCTCAGCTTCTGGAACAGCGGCGACAACTATTTCATCAAAAACGAAACTGAGTTCAGGCAGTATCTGAACAATCAATCTATGGGAGGGTTACAACTATGAACGAATGGGAAAGAGCCAGACGGATGGCCGAATACTACAAACAGAAGTATCCGAAAGGCACACGCATCGAACTGATCCAGATGGGCAACGATCCGCGTCCGGTTCCGCCCGGAACGAGAGGCACAGTCGCTTTTGTCGATGACATGGGCCAAATCGGAATGCACTGGGACAACGGGCAGTCTCTCAGCCTCATTCCCGGCGAGGACAGTTTCAGAGTCCTCAACCAGGAAGAGATTGCAAGCGAGAAAAACGCAGCGAGCTTCGAGTCCGTCGGTCCGACGCTTACTTGACGGGAGTAAAAGAATGGTTTCAGCAATCGAGCAGAGACCATTCCGTAAAAACTATTCTGGTTTATTTCTTCTCGTTCTTTTTCTTCTTCTTTGAAGCGACGATGATAATCACGATAATGATTACTACAACGAGTATGATAAGCAACCAGATGAAGATGCAGAGTCCGAGAGGCTGCGGGCAGAAGTGACAAAGCCAGCATTCCTTCTTTTCGGGATCAGACACATCGTTCTGAGGGTCCGTTCCGCTTCCGCCGGGATTGGGCGTTGACGAATTTCCGCTGTTATTTTCTTCTCCGCTTGCGACACCGAATTTCGAAAAGTCAATGTCAGGAGTGCCTTTCCCTTCTGTAAGCGGAACAACGGCTTCCCACTCGGTTCCCGAACTGAGAACTATTCCGCTGTCGTAGTTTTCAACAAACCCGTTTTTAGAAGCGCGTACCGCGTTGATGCCGGGGATCGCGTTAAAACTGAATCCTCCGGTTGACGAAGCGGTAACGGTAGTGGACGTGCCAAGGAGACGGACAGTCGCACCGGGTTCTGTGGTTCCGGTGAACTTTCCGGTGAAGACCTTGTCATCATAGTTGATGAGAAGCTTGGCAAAATCGATCGCGTAGCCATCTCCGATCCCGGTCGTTTCATCTATAACGATTACCAGTTTTCCTCCGGCTATCTCTCTAAAGAATCCGGATGGGATAATTGCCGACACGATATATGCGGTCGGACCGGTCTGATCCGTGTGGTTAAGCAGTTCTGCGATAAACGGGGCGTCTTTCCCGTTCAGAGTCACGGTGAAATTACTCTCCCATGAAACGGCCTGGAAATCATCGATGCAGAGTTGAAGGATAGCATTATTTACCGTGATCTCAGAAGCGTCATATTCCATAATCAAGGTCAAAGCGCCTTCTCCGTATGCATTCTCTGTGTCATTACCGCTTTTGAATTCGGAATAATTTGAAGAGTATCCGTCGGTGCTTTCACCTTTCCACTTTGATCCGACAAAAATACGGTCGGTTCCTGCCGGATCGGTTTCATCCTTCAGCCACGGATAACCGTGAGCATACTGACTTTTTGCGGTAAACGGGTCATATCCGTTGTCGGAAACCGCACTCTCATCATTACATGCGTCGATATCTCCTACACGAACGACAAGCTCAGCCTCAGATGTGTTCTTGAGAATGACACTCTTTTGGCTCCAGTCGCCGTTTGCGGAATCGGATTGCGCAGCCGCAAATATTGTCATGCATGACAGTAGCAATAAACACACAATCGCTATAGATGTAATTCTCTTTATCATAAATGCCTCCTGATTCGTTTCTTTTCACATCTTATTATTGTACACGAAAAAAGGCAATTTGTCAAGTTGAACCGGTTCCGTTCGCACGCTTACAGACAAAATTAACAACTCGGAAACAATTTTATGCGGCAGAAAAAGGAGTGAAATAAATGCCCAAAAGTGTATTTTTATTTTTTTACCTTTCGATTGTCGTGTTTCAATAAACAACCTCGATGGATGCACTTGTATGATCGACAGCATAATACCTGAACCATTTCCTGATCGATGCGTGCGACAACGTCCATGTCCTTACCGAGGAGGAGGCCGCAGCTGCAGGATTTTGAAGTTGATCCGGGCTTATGCGAAGTAAACCCACGGTAGATTGAAAAGCCGTTACATTGTGGTATAATGGTTTTGATAATAAAATCTGATATACCTGTAACGGAGATTTACCATGGACTTGAAGAAAACAGGCATATTTATACGCGAGGAACGGAAAAGGCTGAACCTGTCTCAGAAGCAGCTGGGGGAAAGGTTATCAGTGACGGATAAAGCCGTCAGCAAATGGGAGAGGGGACTGGCCTTCCCGGATGTTGACGTATTGAATTCACTCGCGCAATTATTTCATTGCAGCGTTCAGAATATTTTTGACGGAGACTTCCGGTCGTCAGGTGAAACGGATCACGTCCGGTTTTCACAGAACGCGTTTTTGCCGCCAGCTGCTGACGGAAAATCTGGTACGGAGGACAACGCTGATCCTGTAACGCGCCCGAAAAGCCGTTCTCAGATTGAATGTCTTGTCCTGTCGGACGGGGAGTCCGACTTGACTGACGTTCTCGCCGGCTGCGGCGTGAAATTGACCCGTATGAAGCTGGAAGACGGTGTAAACGCCGATCTTTCAGCTTTTGATTCATATGTGATAATCGCAGACGGAAAAGTGCTTGACCCCTGCCTGCGCGTGCGCTTGGAGAACGAAAATGCGAAGGGCAAACGTATTTTTACGGAGGCTCTTAACAGTTGGGACGGGATCTACTCCGCGGCTCCGGCCGATACAACACGTTCGCGGCTCGTCGTCGCTGTTTCCGGCGAAAGCGGGATCCCTGGACTTGAGCCTGGCGATCTTCTGGACGATCAGAGCAACCGGATGATGCAGCCCTGGTACGCTGTTCCGGGAATGAAAGTGCTGCTCGCTTACAGGGATCACGTGATAGCCCACAGGCACTGGGACGCGACTGCGGACGAGATATTGTCGAACAGCCGCCCCGGGCTCTGGACGATCGGCGATAACGTTATGATGTGCTCGTTTGAGCTCCGTAATTTCAACCGCGCCCGTTTTTCACCGCGCCGTTCGTGGCAGCTGCTGATCTCATACATCGTACATTGGATCACCGGCTATTACCCGTCTGAGCCTTTCCCTGAGCCCGTTGTGCGGCACAGGAGCGGGTTTGATCTTACCGACGATACTGTTTTCGAACAATGCCGTAAAGATGCCGTAGAACGCGGTATAAGCTGGCTCAGGCGATACCTGGTCAACGGCGGGAGGGGCGGCATCAGGGAAGGCCTTAACCATAATATCACACCTGACGGGGAGCAATTAACCGCCGGTGCGGTCAGGACGGATTGCTCCGGTGAGGCGGCCGGCGCGTTCAGGTTTTACGCTTACGCAACCGGTAAAAAGGAATCCGGTGTCATCGCGGACGATCTGTCTGATTTCGTTACCGGTCCCATGACGGTTA
>JAFZTO010000082.1 GCA_017618795.1 Clostridia bacterium
CATCCCGCATCTGGGTGCGTCCACCGAGGAGAGCGCGGACAAATGCGCGGTCATGGCGGCAAACGAGATTTCCGATTACCTGCTCACCGGCAACATCAAGAACTCGGTAAATTTCCCCAACGCATCTCTGCCTCACGTCGGAGACGCGCGCATCTGCATAATGCACAAGAATATCGCCGGTGTTATTTCGGGCATCACCAATCTGATAGCATTCGAAAAGGTCAACATTGAAAACATGGTCAACCGTTCGCGCGGCGAGTACGCCTACACAATAATTGAAACGATAGGCGGCGTCCCGCAGCACGTCATTGACGCACTCTCGGGCAAGGAAGACATAATAAGGGTCAGATACATAGTATGATTTTTGTGCTCTACACCTTCTGCGGGGAAACGCGGGAGAAACAGCACAGCGCCGCATATTCGCTCCTTTCTCTTTATCTCGGTTACCGGCCGGAGATAAGCAGAGAGGAAACAGGAAGACCTTATGTCGTCGCGGGCCCCCGGTTCAGCATTTCGCACACCGGGGGTCTTGCCGCATGTTCGGTTTCCGAATCTGCCCTGAGCGGCGTTGACGTCGAGAGGATCGGCCGCGCTATATCAAAGCGTGTCAGCGACAGAATGCTTTGCGGGCTCTCAGGACGCGAAGCGGTAAAGAAGTGGACCGAGACGGAGGCGCTGGGAAAATACATCGGCTGCGGCGTTCTCGGACTGAAAAACGCGGAGACGCCGGACTGCATAAGCTTTACGACAGTCGAAAAAAACGGGTTTTATATAACAGTCTGCGCTCCGGAAGAGCAGGACGTCAGTTTTATAGAGGTAAAATGAAGGGAAAAGAAAGAGCGGCTCTTCGCTCGCAGGCAAACGGTCTCGAAGCTATTCAGCAGATAGGTCACGCTGGAGTGACTGAGGAGATAATAAAAAACGTCGATATGGCGCTCGAGGCGCGGGAACTTATTAAGCTTTCGGTCCTTGAGACATGTCCGACGCAGGCAAAAGATGCGGCGGAGACTCTTGCGGGCGCCACGGGATCAGAGGTTATACAGGTCATCGGCAGGAAAATTGTTCTGTACAGGTACAATCCCGAAAAGCACAGGTAAAAATGGATTTTTCTTTTTATCTGAACAGCGTTCTGCTTGGCGCCGGCCTTGCGATGGACGCTTTTTCGGTGTCCGCGGCAAACGGACTGAACGAGCCTGATATGAGCAAAGGAAAGATGCTCGGCATCGCCGGCGTTTTCGGCATTTTTCAGACTCTCATGCCTCTTGCCGGATGGTTCTGCGTGCGGACGGTGGCGGAGCAGTTTGAGGTCTTCCGCAGGTTCGTGCCTTTGATTGCGCTGATTCTTCTTCTGTTTATCGGCATCAAAATGATAGTCGATGGTGTAAGAAGCAGGGAAGAAGATGCGGAAAACGCCGTACGCCTTTCGTTCAGGACGCTGGTCCTTCAGGGAGTCGCCACCTCAATCGACGCGCTTTCTGTCGGGTTCGCCGTCGAGGAACTGACATTTTTTCCGGCGCTTGTTGAAGCGGTTATCATCGGGGCTGTGACGTTCGCAATATGCGTCTCCGGGGTTTTCATCGGCAGAAAAATCGGCACCCGTCTTTCCGGCAAGGCATCCGTCATCGGCGGTATTGTGCTTGTCATTATCGGAATCGAGATATTCGTAAAAGGCTTTTTCTGACTTTCCCGCCGCGTTCCGAACCGCTTCAGAACTGTTCTGACATATTGAAAATCAAAGGACCTTCGGGTTCTTTTTTTTCGGCATTCCTATGAATATTCTACGATTATTGACAAAGTAGAAAAAATGTGGTATAATAATACGCTGTCCGCGACTGAGGAACGCGGCGACACACAACAAAAGGCAGAAATGCCCAGCGCCGGGACCGAAATCTCTTCAATCGGTTGACGAGGCGGGAGTTTATCGAAATATTCGGCGGATGCTCCCCGGGTGACACCGTGAAAACGCGACAAAAAATGCCGGAGACGGCACAACAAACCGCGCGGTCAGATTAAAATAAGAGGTTTCATAAAAATGTGTGGAATAGTTGGATATGTCGGAGAAAAACAGGCCGCCGACATACTTATTGAAGGCCTGAAAAAGCTCGAATACCGCGGTTACGATTCGAGCGGTATAGCCGTTTTCACCAAAAACGGAGTCGTGACCGAAAAATCGAAGGGTCGTCTCAGCATGCTTGAGAGCAAACTTGAGAAAAACGGGGTCCCGGAAGGCAACGTCGGAATAGGGCACACGCGCTGGGCCACCCACGGTGAGCCGTCGGACGTTAATTCACACCCCCACTCCTACGGACGGGTCACCGTCGTTCACAACGGCATCATCGAAAACTATCTGACGCTTAAAAACGCGCTTATCGAGAGCGGAGATGTTTTTGTCTCGGAGACGGACACGGAGGTTATCTCGCATCTTATAGACCGTTATTACAGTGGAAACCCGACCGAGGCGATTTTCGCCGCGACGGCAAGACTTGAGGGTTCGTACGCTCTCGGCGTGCTTTTCGACGACATCCCGGACAGGATTTTCGCCGTCAGAAAGGATTCGCCGCTTATCGTCGGACTGGGGAAGGATGAGAATTTCATCGCCTCCGACATCCCCGCGATACTCGCCCATACGAGGAATTATTACATTATAGAGGCGGACGAGGTCGCGGTTCTGTCGAAGGACGAGATCAGGGTTTACGACGTTTTCGGCAACGAAATAACCGACAGAAAAAAGCTGTACACCGCTGACTGGGACATAGAATCGGCGGAGAAGGGCGGATTCCCGCATTTTATGCTCAAGGAGATCTTCGAGCAGCCGTCCACTCTTGAAAGAGCGGTATTCCCGCACTTTGTTAACGGACCGGAAGGCATTCTTAAGGAGCAGATACCTTCGACGGACAACATAAAAAGACTGGTCATCGTGGCCTGCGGTTCGGCCATGAACACGGGAATGCTCGGCAAATGCGTCATCGAAAAGCTGGCCCGCGTGCCCGTTGACGTGTGCATTGCCTCCGAATTCAGATACAGCGATCCCATTCTGAACGAGGGCGACGTTGTAATAATCATTTCACAGTCGGGAGAAACCGCGGACTCTCTTGCGGCCCTGAGGCTTGCGAAGGAGCGCGGAATACCCGTGTGGGCGATAGTCAACGTGGTCGGCTCATCCATAGCCCGTGAGGCAGACAACACAATATACATCTGGGCGGGGCCGGAGATAGCTGTGGCGACTACCAAGGCCTACACTTCGCAGGTTGCTGTTCTGTACGTGCTGGCGCTGCGCCTTGCGCTCGACAGGGGCAGGATAGACGCTGACAGATGCCGCTACTACATGGACTGCATGAAAAAGCTGCCCGAGCTTGCAAAGCAGGTGCTGGGCGACGGGTACATAAAGGAATATCAGCGCCTCGCCTCCTACAACAGGAACAAGCACGATTACTTTATCATCGGCAGAGGCCGCGACTACGCTCTGGGCTGCGAAGGGCAGATGAAGATAAAGGAAGTGTCCTATATGCACTGCGAAACCTACGCGGCCGGAGAACTCAAGCACGGCACGATCTCCCTTATAACAGAGGGCGTTCCGTGTCTTGCGATAGGCACCGATTCGACGCTGTTTGACAAGCTTGCCGGAAATATAAAGGAGATAAAGGCGAGGGGAGGGCATATTCTGCTGCTTGCGAAGAAAGGACTTGCCGAAGGGCGCGACTTCTACGACGACCTGATCGAGCTGCCCGAGCTTGACGAGCTGTTCCTTCCGATAATAGGCGCGATCCCGATACAGACGTACGCCTACTATACCGCAGTTTACCGCGGTTGCGATGTCGACAAGCCGAGAAATCTTGCAAAATCAGTTACCGTTGAATAATACAAATCCCGCCGTTTTTACGGCGGGATACGTTTATTGTGAGGGTTTCCCAGCATAGTCAGGGAAGGGCGGTGACGTCAGGATCCCACGGCATCTCCGTGACGCTTTCCGGTTCGGAAGCAATATCGCTTTGCAGGGCACTTTCTGTCACTGGAATGTCTTCGGTCTCGGGAATGCTTTCGGTTTCGGCAACAGTTTCGGTTTCCGGAATGCTTTCGGTGTCCGGGACGGTTTCTGTGATGTCGTCCGTTTCCGTAACCGGTTCGGTCTCTGTTTCCCAGGTCGTTTCGTCCGGCTCCGTTATGCCGGCATCGAGGGTCGTTTCCGTCTCCTCTCCGTCAAGCCCGAGGAGACCGCGCGCCAGCCGGTACATGTCCTTCAGCGTTTCCGCTCCGAATACAAGCGCCATTGATCTCTCTCCGCCTACCTCGGCAACGGCGACTATGCAGTAGCCGGACAGATAGATAAAGCCGTTTTTCAGACCCCTGACCCGGGCGTCCTTCAGCAGTGCGTTTGAGTTTTTGTATTTGCACTCGCGGCCCGAAAGGTTGGTGAATTTATACGAGCGGGTCACGGCGGCGCGTGATAGCAAGCGGTTTTTAAGTACCTCCTTCGCTATTATGACGGTGTCGTGGACGCAGGTGAAGTGCTCCTCTCCGGCTATTCCGTCGGGAGATGTATAGAAGGTGTTTTTCGCGCCGAGCTTTTTCAAATATTTGTTCAGCCCGTCCATAAACACGCCGACGGCCTCTTTCGCCCCCATTTCGGGTGTCGCGGCGATCTTTCTGCCGCAGACGGCGGCCACGGTATAGGCGGCGTCGTTGCCGGACGGCAGCATCATGGCGTACAGCAGGTCCCTGAAGCGGTATTTTTCGCCGACCGCAAGCCCTGCCGCAGAGGAGGTCGGGTGAATGAGGTATATTTCGTATCCGACGGTAAATATCTCGTCCGCTTTCGCCAGTTTTGAGGCGTACAGGCAGGTCGCGAGTTTGGTTATGCTCGCGGGATACACCTTTCGGAAGACGTCGTCTGCGTAAACAAATTCTCCGGAGGTGAGGCTGTAGAGCGCGGTGCAGAGCGGCTGTGCTTCGGGGCGCTCTTTTTCAGGTTCCGTGACGGGGGAGGGTTCGGTAAAGTCATCTGTAATGTAATCGATTAAGGCGCCCGAGGTGTCTGAACCGTCTGTGAAGCCTGTCTCTGCGGTTTCGGGCGGCATTACGGCGGATTCGCGGCCCGGGTATTCCGTGACGGGAAAAGTTGAGAACGAAATTACGGGGCACTCGTCAGTCAAGGGAACGACCGGCGCGGGAGCGGGGCCGGAGCACGCGGAAAACACCGTCGCCAGGCAGACAACGGCAGGGATTATTAACTTTGCTTTTGCGGCAGTATTCACTTTCCTGCTCCAGTGCAGACGGTGTTTTTGTTTTTTTATTTGTAATTCAATTTATATATCCTGATATAATCCGTCGGGCTGTATTCGCCAGCCCATTCGCTTCCGAATCCGGCAGTCAGTATATATCCGTCGCGGAAATCGGTTGGGTCGCCTTTTAAAGATACTCTGGCGATCACCTTTTCGTCCACGTTCATGACGAGAAGCGTCCGCTTGTAATCTGTGAACAGAATGTTTCCCCTGCCGTCAAAGCTGAAGAAATAAAACCCACGTGGTGTTTTAATCACCTTCAGTTTGTACGGATCGGGCGCGTTTTCGTTGAAAAATATCAGATCCGGATCCGTATTCGGAACATGCAAAAAAATATTTTCAAACCCCGGTCCGGCCGGGAGGCTGGAAAAATCGCCCGCGTCCGGTTCGGTCGACGGGCTCAGTTCCTCTCCGGTAAAACACACGTAGCGGAGCGTGCGGAAGTTGTCGGACGGTGTTTCGTAGCCGAAATAGAAGTGATGCCGCGGGCAGGATTTTCTGGGGAACGGGGGGCCAAAAGTTTTGGAAAAAATCTTCCCGCGCATTTCTTTTACAAGCGTTGCCGTTACCGCCGCGTCTTTTCCGCAGATCTTTTTATATTCTTCAAGATACCCGGCATATAAGCGGTCATCCCGTTTTCTTGCCAGTTCTTCGGGATTGCCGAGCAGCTCGTCGCAGACAAGCAGAGCCACGCCGAAATACTCCTCCAGCAGAGAGACCAGCAGATCGTCGTCGGAGCATTTCAGAATGACGGATATCCGCTTGTGGCTTCCTTTGCGCGTGTCACCGATCAGCTCCGGTATTTTCGATATTCCTTTCGGCGAGGCGGAATCCGTGGAAAAATTAACGACTTTCTTCCCCTTGTCGAAAAAGGAAAACATGGTGTAATCGCTGTCGAAAACCGAGAAGAAAAGAACGGTGCAGCCGTTTTTTCGCGAAATTGTTCTTGCAAGCTTATAATTCCGCTCTGCGTCAAAGGAATCCGTGCACGTGAACCATCCGGGAGAGAAGCTCCTGAATGTAACGTCCGTCACCTCCGGCATTTTATCCGACAAAATATGTATACTGCTGAGTGTTGTTCCCATTTTCAGATTTTTTCCTCCTTGCAGCCGAGCCTTTCCGTCATCAGGCAAAAAAGTGCCTTAACTTCGTCTTTTGAAGTATCTTTTCCGCAAATTTTTTTGACCAATATAATCATTAAGCGTGTGATAAGTGAAATAAGCAACAGCGGTGAGAAAATGATTATTTCTATCGCATTACGGATTTTATCACCGCACGTCACTATCATGCAGTCAGCAAAGCGGAGATTTCCTTC
Organism: Clostridia bacterium; assembly: GCA_017618795.1. Taxonomy (GTDB): domain Bacteria; phylum Bacillota; class Clostridia; order Oscillospirales; family CAG-272; genus Colimorpha_A. Next base: position 6,595 of record JAFZTO010000082.1, read on the forward strand.
GATAACAAGTTCGTCATCAATTTCTTTGTATTCCGGTTCAAACCAGTATCCGCCTGTATGGGTTGTTCTAAGTATTCCGAAACTGTATTTGCCGTCGATTTCGGCAAACCGGTAATGATCACAACCGTAGCGGCAATCCTCTTCAAATTTTCTGACCGCATTATTGAAATCGCCAAGCGTTCCTTTATAAACAAATCTGTATTTTTTCCTCATTCGTTTCTCCGGAAACTTATTTCAAAACGCAAACCGCCCGAAAAACAGTCAGTGGAATAAAAAGAGAAAAAGCACACATAGGTGTGCCTTCTCCGGATGGAGCTGCTAATCAGAATCGAACTGATGACCTCATCCTTACCAAGGATGCGCTCTACCGACTGAGCCATA
>JAFZTO010000083.1 GCA_017618795.1 Clostridia bacterium
GACCGACGAGGTGCTGAAGGACGGCTGGCTGTACACGGGCGACATGGCCAAAATCGATGAAGACGGTTTTATTTTCCTGGTGGACAGAAAGAAGGACGTTATCATCAGCGGCGGCGAGAACCTCTACCCGGTTCAGATTGAGGACTATCTGCGCTGCAACGACAAGATAAAAGACGTGGCGGTTATCGGACTCCCCGACAACAGGCTCGGCGAGATTGCGGCGGCCATTATTGAGGTCAAACCGGGAATGACGCTGACGGAGGACGAGGTCATGTTCTTCTGCGAGGGTATGCCCAGGTACAAGAGACCGAAGAAGATCATTTTCGCAAGCGTGCCGAGAAATCCCACTGGAAAGATCGAAAAGCCCAGACTCAGGGAGATTTACTGCGGAAAGAGCCTTGTCGAGCAGCAGATTACGCGCTAACAGATTTGTTGATTTCAAGCCGCCTGACGTCAGTGAATTTCCGGCGGAAGGCGGAGTATAATAATCTTTGAAGCGCGAAGCTGCGGACTTTGCGTGAATAAGAGAATCCGGAGGATTAAGATGAATTTTAAGAAGTTACTCAAAGTGATTTTTGCGGCAATGTTGGCGGGAATTATGATTTTCGCGGCTGCCTGCACGACTACACCTACGCCTGACGTCACGGCGGCGCCTGAGGCCACAGAAGCTCCCACTGAAGAGCCGACCGAAGAGCCTGTCACGCCGATGGAAGAGATTCTTGCCGCGCTGGCTTCGACTGAGTTCAAGGACTGCAAGAACGTCATTCTTTATATCGGAGACGGTATGGGACAGAACCACGTTCCGGCTACCGACGCGATAACCGGCGGCCGCTACGACGGAAAACTCGTTATAGAGTACCTTCCTTACACGGGGATCGTTAACACGACCTGCACAGAGGGTGAGCCTGACAGCGCTTCCGGCGGCACGGCTCTCGCCTGCGGTTACAAGGGCAAGAGAAAGCAGCTCGGCCTTAACAACAAGGGCGAGGAAGTCATGAATATGACAGAACTTGCGAAGTCGCTCGGAAAGTCTGCTGGCATCATCACTACCGAGAGCATCGTTGACGCAACTCGGGCCACGTTCTCGGTTCACGCCAAGAACAGAAACGACGAGTCCAAAATTGCGGCGCTTCAGATAGATACGAGCGTTGCCGACTTCATTATGGGCGGCGGCAAGGCGATGTACGACCTTCTGATGGAAAACGATCCGAGCTATGTGCAGAAGCTCACGGACAACAATGTCACCTGGGTCACGAAGTGGGAGGACGTGCTTTCGTTTAACGGCGAGGGCAGGCTCATTGCCACCATGACCGACGACTACTGGTTCGAAGACGCAGATACGCATCCTTCGCTTCCCGAGATGACCGAACAGGCCATCAAGATGCTCTCCAAGAACGATAAAGGATTCTTCCTGATTGTTGAAGGCGGTGCGCTTGACGAAGTCGCTCACAACTGCGATATGATGGAGCTCACGAGACATATGACCTCGTTCGACCAGGCGGTCGAAATCGGTGTCCGCTACGCGTACGAGAACAAGGATACGCTGATCGTCGTTACCGCCGACCACGAGACAGGCGGCATTCTTCCCAAGGAAGAGGCTGACGCCTATATAAAGAAGAACGAGAAGACCAACCAGTATATCGCGCAGGAAGAGTGGTGCCTCACGAACGCGAAGCTTCACTGCCTGTACGAGGCCGAGAAGATTGCGCAGAGCAAGAACCCCGACGTCGACTGGGATACGCTTCCTTACAGGTTTACGACGATTGCGCACACGTCGAACAAGGTAAACGTTTGGGCATACGGTCCGGGCGCTGAGAGGATGCAGAACGAGAAGCTTAAGTCGTTTGAAATCGGCAAGTTCCTCGGAGAGTCGCTCAGCGGTGCCGAGTTCGGTTCGACTGACAAGAACGGCGTTAAATAATTTTTGAATTCGTTGTATTGTAACCGGTTTGCGTCGACGGTGCGTTTTTACGGCTTGTCGACGGACCGATTATGGGGAATGATTAAGCGCCGGCCGTTTTAATGTGATTGGGGAGAAGTGCGCTCTTTGCGGGCGTTAGTCTCCTCGGGCGGCCGGCGCTCTTTCGTATATGTTTGCGGGAGGCGGAACTGCGCTTTTGACTATCTGTCTTGATCGAAGGTTTTACAATGAAAGATATTTACGGCTCGCATTTGCCGGACAAAATTAATAGGAACGTTGAAGCGGATTGCGAAACCGTGTCAGGACGTGTTTTCTCTGAGGAAAGGGCGCTTTACGGGATTTCGAATACCGTTGTTTCCGGCTGCCGGTTTGAGGGTGAGGAAGACGGGGAATCCGCTCTTAAGGAGACCCGCGGAATCAAAGTGGAAGGATGTCTTTTCAGACTTAGATACCCGCTCTGGCATACCGAGAATACAGTTATTGAGAACTCGGAAATGACGGAGACGGCGCGTGCGGCGCTCTGGTACGCGAAGAACATCAAAATTGTTAATTCTGTGTTGAACGGGGTCAAGGCCGTCCGCGAATGCCGGGACGTCGACGTTGCAGGCTCAACGATAGTATCCGCAGAGTTCGGCTGGCTTAACAAAAGGGTGACCGTGAAGGAGTCGCGGATCACTTCGGAGTATCCGTTCCTGAAGACCGAAAATCTGACGCTTACTGATTCCGTGCTGGCGGGGAAGTACTCGTTCCAGTATGTCAAAAACGCCGGGATCTCGAACTGCGAGCTGAACACGAAGGACGCGTTCTGGCACTCAAAGAATGTTACGGTGAAGGATTCGGTTCTTAACGGGGAGTACCTCGGGTGGTATTCCGAAGGCCTGACGCTGATCAATTGCAAAATCAGCGGTACGCAGCCTCTTTGCTACTGCAAAAAACTGAAGCTGATAAACTGCGAGATGTACGCTTGCGACCTGAGCTTCGAGTATTCGGAAGTCGACGCTGACGTTACAACGGTCATTGATTCCGTCAAGAATCCGGCAAAGGGCGTCATTCGCGCACCCGGGTACGGAGACATTATTATAAGCGGCAGCGTTTTCGAGAACAGGGCGAAAATCGAGACTGTGACGCCGTAGGTTTGTGTTTTTATGAAAGAGTTTTTTACCGGACTTTTTAAGAAAAAGAATACAAAGCGGATCTGGGAACTTGACGCGTTCAGGGGGCTATGCATAATCGGGGTCGTGATTGTTCACGCGATTTTCGACATCAGAGAGCTTTTCGGGTTCTATTTCGAGACGCCGGCGTGGTTTGACTGGATCCAAACGTACGGCGGGATTCTTTTCGTGGTGCTTTCCGGCGTCTGCGTGACCCTCGGACATCATCATATAATCAGGGGCGTTGTTGTGGCGGTCTGTGCTATGATAATTACCCTGGTCACGTGTCTGCTATTTGACAGGAGTCTTCACATCTGGTTCGGCGTGCTCCACCTTCTGGCCTTCTGCATGCTCACGTACGGATTATACAGGAAGCTGCCGTGGCCAGTTATTCTGGGACTCGGCGTTTGTTTTGTGGCGCTTGGAATTTGGTTTACGACGTTCAAGGTATCGAACCCGTATCTGTTCCCGCTGGGGCTGACTGCTAAAGGATTTGCGGCCGGCGATTATTTCCCGATTTTCCCGCATCTCGGTTACTTTATGATCGGCGTCGCGGGAGGAAAAACGCTTTACAAAAACAAGGTTACTCTTTTTAAAAAAGTGAACGACAGGAATCCGGTCATCCGGTTTTTCTCGTTCGTGGGGAGGCATTCGCTGCTGATTTACATGCTGCATCAGCCGCTGGTTTACGGGATTCTGTTTCTGATCAGCAGGCTGGTTAATGGAGCCGCTTGACCGTTTGAATAATGAATACAACGCGAAGAGGGCACCCTTTGGGGTGTCTTTTTTGTTTAAAAAGTGTTTTTTGGCGAGCTATTTTTGAGGGGCGAGCTTGGAGTTTATTCGTTCTTTTAACATGCCGCATTTTGAGAAATTCTCGGATTTTACGTCGAAATTTGTCGAAAACTGACGAAAAGTGACGTATTGCGACGAAATAAGTCGAAATACGACGAATTCTGTCGAAATGTGACGAACGGTGCAGACTTTCATTCTCGCAAAGGATCGGGTATAATCGTATTGCACCAAAAGGGGGTGGTGAGGATGCGAAACGGAAAAATCCAGGGGAAAAGGTTCCTTAAGGGCGACAAAGGGAGTCTGACTACGGAGGCGGCCGTAGTTGTTCCGCTGGTACTGATTTTTGTTGCGATATTGATCGGCGCCTACGTTAACGTTTTTGCAGGCGCGGTCAGGTATTCAGAAAAGGAAGTAGAGAGTAATCCGGAATACGCGGACGTTCACAGAGCCGTAAGCTCGGTTTTTGACGCAGGGGGTGATATTTTTGAAATGCTTTTCGGGGAGGAATAGCGGATCGGTGACGCCGATGATGTGCATAATAACCGCTTCTGTGATTCTGCTGAATTTCGCGTTTCAGGACATTCTAGCCGTCGCGTTTCAGAAAAGGCTTTCAGAGAGAGTCGCGGATTTTGCGTGCGCGTCGGTGCTTGCCCAGTTCGACAGGCGGCTCGAAGCGAATTACGGACTGTACTTCGTCGATATCACCAAAGAAGACGAGCTTTCGAACCGGTTCTACGAGATTGCCAGGGAGAGCAGAAATCAGGGAATGGCGGGACTTTTCGCGCGCGGTGATTACGATATGTTTTTCATTCCCGAAAGGGAGGTGACCGGATTTGAAATCAGCTACGGGGATTCGCTTGCCGACAAGGACGTGCTTCGCGAAGAGATCAGAGACCTTATGAAATACAAATCATGGGGGAACGCGGCGGTTTCGATTGTGGAGAAGGTGCAGGCAATGGTCGGAGCGGGGCGGAGAGTCAGCGCTTATACCTATATAAATCGGGCGGACAACATAATCGAGGAAATTGAGGGAAAAAGGAAGGACCTTGAGCTTGCGCTTAACGGCGTTTACGGTGCGGTCGCCGGCGGCGTCAACGGCTTTTTCGACACGATATTTGCGAAAAATCTGGATGCCGAGATAAAAAAGGTGACGCAGGCGGTTCCTGCCGAACTGGAGATTTATGACGAAAAGACTGCGGAATTGCTGAAGAACGCGGTCAAGACTTTTCTGATGGGGGCGGTGATTTTTTCGGAGAACAACAGACAGGCGCTTGACATTACGGAGGATATTATCGAACTAACGAGGGAGGCGGGGAAGCTTCTGAGCAAAGCGGAGAGCGAGGCGAGAACATTGGAGAACGGTGAGGAGTCCGCGGATGAAATCATCAAAAATATAAAGGAAAGGCGAAAAAAACTCGGCGAAAACGGTGACTATTCTATCGTCGCGGATAAGCTCGGGAAGAATTACTACAGTCTTCAGAAGGCCACGGCAGCGGAATACGAGCTTGAGCAGACGATCGCGGCCGGTAATCCGGTGGTTCTGGGGGAAATATACGCGGTTATAGATGCCGCGGGAAACGCATACAGAAA
>JAFZTO010000084.1 GCA_017618795.1 Clostridia bacterium
CCGGTTTATTTGTAGCAGAACACGGATGAGAGACGGCGCACTGTCTGTCAGCCTTCCTGTTTGTCGGGCTACTCATCTCTGAACTGCAGATCGTAAAGTTTTCTGTAAACCCCGTTTCCCGTCATAAGTTCTGCATGGGTTCCGTATTCCGTTATTCTTCCGCCAGTCACTACCGCTATCCGGTCGGCATTGCGGATCGTCGAGAGCCTGTGTGCCACTACAAGGGTGGTTCTGCCTTTGCATAGCTCGTCAAGCGACTGCTGAATCAAAACCTCCGTCGAATTGTCGAGAGCGCTCGTCGCCTCGTCGAGTATCAATATCGACGGGTCTTTCAGAAACACGCGCGCTATTGAAACCCGCTGCTTCTGGCCACCCGATAGTTTTATACCCCGCTCGCCTATTTCGGTATCATAACCGTCGGGGAGCGAACAGACGAAATCATGAAGATTTGCTTTTTTTGCCGCCTCGACAACTTTCTCGTCGTCTGCAGACAGACAGCCGTACCTGATATTTTCGCGTATCGTTCCGGAAAACAGAAAGACGTCCTGCTGAACTATGCCGATGTTGCGCCTTACCGAATCCATTGTCAGGTCCTTTATGTTCCTGCCGTCTATCAGGATGCTCCCGCATTTTTCGTCAAGCTTGTAAAAATTCGGAATAAGATGGCAGATTGTCGTTTTCCCGCCTCCCGACGGGCCGACAAGTGCCGTTTTTGTCCCGGCTTCTATTTTCAGGGAGACGTTGTTCAGTACGCTTTCCCCCTCTTTTCCGTTATATGAAAAGCAGACGTTACGAAGTTCTATATCTCCTTTTACTCTTTCAATATCGACCGCGCCCGGCGCGTCCGTCTCCTCCGGCACGTCCATTATCTCTATGAATCTTCTGAACCCGGTCGCACCATTCTGCCACTGCTCTGAAAACGAAACAAGAGTCTGAACTGGCGAGATAAACAGGTTTACCGAAACGATAAAAGTGGAGTAGTCTCCGAAATTAATCTTACCGTTATAAAGGAATAAACCGCCGGCTATGAGAATAATAACATTGAAAACGTCGGTTATAAACGAGGTTGAAGAAAAGAACTTGCCCATCGCGCTGTATGAATGCGCGCTTGCGTCGACATACATTTGATTGCCCTGCTCAAACTTTTCAAGTTCCTTCTCCGCGTTTGTGTAGGCTTTAGTCACTCTTATCCCGGTAATGGAGCTTTCAAGCGAGGCGTTTATCACTGCATTGCTCTGGCGTCTTTCGGCAAAAGCGTCGCGCATTTTCTTTCTGAAATAAAGCGACGACAGGACCAGCAGAGGAACGCAGGCAAAAACGATCATGGTAAGCCAGACGTTAATCGTACACAGATAAACAAAACTCAGCACTATCATGATAGAGCAGGTCAGCAGATTTTCTGGCCCGTGGTGGGCAAGCTCGCTGACCTCAAAAAGATCGTTTGTCATTCTTGTCATGATCTTTCCGGTTTCGTGATCGTCAAAAAAAGAATAAGGAAGACGTTCAAGGTGCGCAAAAAGCTCCCTGCGCATCTGGGCCTGCATGCGCGTTCCGACCATATGCCCCTGAAACTGAACAAAATACCTAAGCAGCATCCTCACGGCGTAAAGCGCGAGAACGCAAAGTCCGGAGACAATGATCGCCTGATATGCCCGGTTCGGTATAAAATCGTTCAGCATCCTGTTGGTCATGACGGGGTATACCATTCCCAGAAGAGAAATAAGGACTGAAGCTATCATGTCAACCGTAAAAAGCTTCAGGTGCGGTTTGTAATAAGCGACAAATCTTTTAAACATATTGTTTCCCGTCTGAAAAACTGGTAAATGCGCCTCTTTCCAGTTCCGGAAGTCCGTATTTTTCTTTTGCGTCGATTATCGCTCTGATCATAAACGACATGTTCCGGGCAAGGTTGCGCATCGTCTGAAGACCTTCGAGATCTTTTTTTACGTCGTCGGCAGAAAATCCGTGAACCTGATTCCAGTATGTCGATGATGCGACCGGCATGCTGCTTATGGTAAAATACTTGTTCAGCACGTCGAAACTTGCGGTGTTTCCACCGCGGCGGCATGAAACGACGGACGCACCGACTTTGAAATGCTTTGAAAACGACGTACTGTAAAACAGTCTGTCGAGGAACGAAAGAAGCGTTCCGTTGGGAGACCCGTAATAGACCGGGCTCCCGACAACGAGACCGTCTGCCTCCCTGAATTTTATAGCTACCTCGTTGACCTGATCGTCAAAGGCGCATTTCCCTGTTTTACGGCAGTTTCCGCACGATACGCATCCGCGAATGGATTGGCCGCCGATATGTATAAGCTCCGTTTCAACGCTAACGTCGTTGAAAACTCTTATCATTTCTTCAAGTGCGGTCGCAGTGCACCCGTGACGATGTGGGCTGCCGTTTATCAGTAACACTTTGCTCATTTTCCTGTTTTTTTAATCCTCCTGCTTTTTTCGGCATTGTCTTTCTTATCCGTTTTCTCTCCCGGCAGTGAATGCTCTCAGCAGTTTCCGGTGTATACGTATTTCAGTTTTTCTCTGGCAACGTCCGCCAGACGGTATATGGTATTTACGTCGGTCGCGGCGCGGTCCCGCATATGAAATCTCGGAAAAAATCTTGAAACATGCAGCGGAACGCCGTCTCCGTCCGGGTTCTTCAGTCCGCTTACCCATCCGGAGAGTTCCCGCATCTCCTTTTCGCCGTCGTTTTCGCCCGGAACGATGAGAGTCGTCAGTTCCACGTGGCAGGTCTTGACCGCGCTTTCGATAAAGTCAGTGACCTGACGTAGATTTCCGCCAAGCACCTTTTCGTAATACTGCTCCGAATATCCCTTCAGGTCTATGTTCATAGCGTCAATGAAAGGGCCGAGTTCTTCAAGCACCGCCTTTTCGGCAGTTCCGTTTGTGACCGCTACGGTCTTCAGTCCAGCGCTTACGGCAAGCTTTGAAGTATCTCTCACGAATTCGTAGCCGATTAGAGGCTCGTTGTAGGTGAAGGCAATACCGATGTTTCCGCTTTTCTTTGCCGAGACAGCAAACTCGACCAGCCGTTCGGGGCTGACAGTTTCCGCGGTTTCCGCAAGGCTCCTTGCTTCTTCCGACCATGA
>JAFZTO010000085.1 GCA_017618795.1 Clostridia bacterium
AGTCCCCTGCTCTACCAACTGAGCTACAGAGGCGAAGTCGGTATGCAGAGAAACCGGATTTAAAAATGGCGACCCGAAGGGGACTCGAACCCCTGACCTCTAGCGTGACAGGCTAGCGTTCTAACCAACTGAACTACCGGGCCACATTGGTGGGAACAATAGGGCTCGAACCTATGACCCCCTGCTTGTAAGGCAGGTGCTCTCCCAGCTGAGCTATGCTCCCTACTTCCCGCCTTCTCTGGCGGCGAGAAATATTATACCACATTTTTTTTGTTTTGTCAACAGATTTTTCCTTTTTTTTTATTTTTTTCAAGTTTTATTGGAGTGACGCTCCGATTGCCCGCCTTCGTTGATGATTTTATTGGACTTTCTTTCTTCCGGAACAACTTCTCCGGCACGAATGAGAGCCATTTTCGTCAGCATAGGACCAACAATCTCATACACTAGTACCGAGAAAAGGATAATGTTCCTGACAAATCCTCCGACATACGGTCCGAGCTGAACGGCAGTAACCGCCATTCCGAGCGCGACTCCGGCCTGCGGGAGCAGGGTTATTCCAAGATTGTCGACTATTTTTTTATCACACTTCATAAATTTGGAGCTTATACCTGCACCGAATATCTTGCCTGCGGAGCGGAACACAAGATAGATCACACCCACTATCACGACCGCAGACGACGTGAAAATGTCGAGCTCAAGTTCCGCGCCGCTTATTACAAAGAATAGCACGAACAGGGGCGTCGTCCACCTGTCCACCCTTTCCATCAGTTCCTCCGAAGATTCGCAAACGTTGCAGAAGATTGTCCCGAGCATCATGCAGGTCAGAAGTGAGGACATTCCTATTACCACCGGCCCGATCTTAATTCTGACCATTGTCAGAGCGACCGTCAGAAGCACAAAAGTCACGGAAACGGAAAGCCGTTTGCTTCTGGAATGGAAAAATCTCTCTACCCATGAAAAAACGAATCCGACCAGCGCTCCGACGGCAAGCGACACGACGATCTCTATAAGCGGATTGACGATGATCGAGACAAAGTCGGTGGTGCCGTCCGTCATGGCCTTGGCAATTCCGAATGAAACGGCAAACACGATCAGGCCTACGGCGTCGTCAAGCGCGACAATAGGCAGAAGCAGGTCCGTGAGCGGCCCCTTCGCCTTATACTGCTTTACGACCATGAGCGTTGCGGCCGGGGCGGTGGCGGTCGCCACCGCGCCGAGAGTTATGGCGGCGCTGTACGGGAAAACGTCCTGCCCGAGGAAAAAGCTTGCGGCGCACAGAGAAAGGTCAACGAAAACCGTCGCCGTTATTGCCTGGAATACGCCTATGACCGCCGTCTGTCTCCCGGTTTTTTTCAGGCTTTCGACGCGGAATTCGTTTCCGATCGAAAAAGCGATGAATCCCAGAGCCACGTCTGAAATAAGTTTAAACCTGGATACGTATTCTGCCGAGGTGAATCCAAGTCCGTCGAGTCCTATTCTTCCCAGACAGTACGGCCCGAGAATTATTCCCGAAATAAGATATCCGGTAACGGCAGGAAGGCCTATCGGTTTTATAATTCTGGTAACAAGCAAGCCCAGAAGAAGGGACAACGCAATACAAAATAAAATGTCCATTTAAGCACCCTCGAAAATGCAAGCATATATTATATCACTTTTTTTCCTAAAGTAAAGCGAAGAATAAAAAAAATAAGTTAAACAGAACAAATAATGTTATACTACTTGACAAACCCCGGATATCGTGATAAAATATTTGTCATTAAATTTAAGGGAGATATATTTTGCCTGATCACTTATGCATATTGCCGATACTGATAGTTTACATGGTGGCAATAGCTTTAATATCCGCTCTTGAGACTGTCGTAGGCTCACTGAGCGAGAACAAACTCGAAAAGCAGTCGGAAGACGGGAGCAGGACCTCCGCAAGGCTGCTTAAAATCGCGTCGGAAAAAGAGAAATACCTTGCTTCGCTTGAAGTCCTCAGATTTTTTCTCATCGCCTCCGTGGCTTTTCTTGCGTCATTCTTTAAAAACAAATACGCCGCCTTTGCGGTAATTGTCGTATTTTCGCTTGTCATCCTTATCAATCTTTCTGGAAGACTCGCGTTAAAAAATGCGGAGAAAAAGGCGGGGCGTTTGTCCGGACTTATCAGGTTTTTCCACTGGATCATATTCCCGTTCGTATGGATTTCCGACAGCGTCACCGCGCTAATTCTCAAGATGTTCAGAATAAAGCCGGAGGATACCGACGCCGAGGTGACGGAGGAGGAAATACTTGACATGATCGACGATGGTGAGGAAGACGGGAATATAGAAACGAATGAACGCGAGATGGTCGAGAACGTCTTCGAGTTCAACAACATCACCGCCTCCGACATTATGGTCCACAGAACCGAGATGACCGCCGTGGATCTGGACTCCCCGAACGAAGAGATACTGAAGATCATAAACGAAACGGGCTACTCGCGCTTCCCTGCCTACAGGGACAACATCGACAATATCGTCGGCATACTCAGCACCCGCGCCTTTCTCATCAATCTTGCCTCCGACGAGCCGAAAAAGCTTGACGAAATCGTTTTCAAGCCATTCTTCGCTCCCGAATCCGTTCGTGCCGACGCTCTTTTCAGAGATATGAACCGCGCCAAGGCTCACATGGCGGTCATACTGAACGAATACGGCGGGACCTTCGGCATTGTGACCATGGAGGATCTGCTCGAAATCATTTTCGGCAATATTTATGACGAAACGGACGACACGGCGGAAGAGGAAGAAATCACCGAGATCGGTGAAAAGAACTGGGTGATTTCAGGCTCCGCGTCCATTGCCGACCTTGAGGATGTAACTGGATACATCCTGCCGGAGGAATACAGTGAATTTACGACCGTCAGCGGTCTTGTCTTCAGTTTTTTCACCTCCATTCCCGATGACGGAGAAACGCCGGAGATAGACGTCGGAAGACTGCATATAAAGGTTACTGAAATAACGGATCACAAGGTTGTCTCCGCCATAGTCACCCTTACCTGCCCTTCAGAGGAAGAGTAAAAAATTCCTGCCGTTTTTTACAGGCGGGAATTAATTTTATATCGGAAAACAGCCCTATACCCGTTTCGCGATGACGGGAATTTTGCTCAGAGCGAACGCAACCACCGTTGTAATGATAATTTCAGGAATCATATAAAGACCGTTGTACACCGCGGAGTACGCGATTGACATTCCTGTTCCGGAGAAATTGTCAAGAAAGAACTTCGCAAAAGCGGTTCCGGCCAGATCGCCTTCCTCAAAGAACCACGTTGCCCACGCACCGTAGAAAATTGCTCCTGATACAATATGACACACGTATCTGAAGAGCGTACCGAGAAAAGCGCCGAGCGTAAATCTTCCGGAAGGTGTTTTAAGACTTCTGCCAAGCGAACCGAGGCCGAGAGCCGTATAAGCGAGAATATAGTCGATAAAAAGCATAAGCACCGTAAGATACCATTTGTCAAGCATCAGGCTTGAAGGATGCTTTGCAAAGCCGATTGCAAGTTGTATCAAAGCGTAAATAAACCCGCTGAGCAATCCAGTTCCAAGTCCGTATCTCACCGCCACGTACACAAGCGGGAGCATTGCGCAGATTGTAAACTTTCCTCCAAACGGCAACTGTGTAAACGGCAGAATTGCCGATACAAGATCAAGCGCAACAGCCAGCGCAATCATGATCGCGCTCTCTACCAGCATTTCGATTTTTTTGTTTTTCATTAAAAATCATCTCCTTAAAAAGAAAAAGTCCGCCGGTAATGCGGAACGAAAAAACACAAGCTTCCTACGCCGGCATTACCCGTATCAGGTTCAAGGGATTGCTTTCGCATCTCAGCCTTTCGGCACCCCTGCCATGTTGTAAATATTATACCACCTTTTTCGCCAAAAGTCAATACATTTCAAAAAAAAGCATGAAAACCCTAACTTTAAAGCAGATCGCCACGATACAGACCGACTTTACCGACAAATTCGGAATACCCCGGCAGAGCGGACGGGTGCCGGGGCTTACCGGGAAAATAATTTTCGAGCCGCAGTACAGAAACCCCGACGCTCTCAGAAAACTTGAAGGCTTTTCCCATATCTGGGTCATTTTCGGTTTTTCGGAAACGGAACGTGACGAAGATTTCCGCGCTACGGTCCGCCCACCGCGCCTCGGTGGAAACGAACGCGTCGGAGTATTCGCAAGCAGATCGCCGAACAGGCCAAATCCGATAGGCTTGTCTGTATTTAAAATAGTTAAAATCGAAAACTGTGAGATAACGGTGTCCGGGGTGGATCTGCTTAACGGGACACCGATATACGATATAAAGCCGTATCTGCCGTCGGCGGACCGGATAGAGAACGCCGCCGGAGGATATGCGGATGAATTTACCGGCTACAAACTTGAAGTGATAATAGACGATAAACTCAAACCGCTTATTCCGCCGGACAAATTAGATGCACTCATTGGGTGTCTTGCCGAGGACCCGAGACCGTCGTACCAGTCTGACGGCAGAGAGTACGGAATGAGCTACGCCGGACTTGAAATCAGATTTCGTGTAAACGGAAAAACACTTACCATAACGGGCGTGACTTAAAGAGAGATGAAAGTATTCAAAACTTTTTTTTGTGTAATGCTGGCAGTTGCTTTACTCTCCCCGGCATTTGACGTTCAAGCCAAAGATTTTGATTTCACCGACGCATATGCGCTTGTGGAAAATCAGAAAATCGTGCTTCTGAAAACCACTTCTGAAAACGATTACCGGCTTTTTCTTCCCGCAGGCACGGATTTTTCGTGTGTGAAATTCTTCATGGGCGATAGAGAATATACTCTTGACTGCAGAGATGATTACACAGAAGCAGGAGGTACTGAAATCAGAATATTCAGGGGAAGCCTCCCTTCCCTGTTCATCACGCTCAGCGGAGGAAACGGGGAGCTCGCGCGAATAGGAAAATCAAAAAACGAGGTGGCTTCCGGCTGCATTACGTTTCTAGGAACTGACGGAAAAGTAATATATAGCGGTCCGCTTGACAAAATGTGGTCGCACGGAAACAGCTCGTTCAAACCGTCTGCGGACGCGTCAGAGAAAAATTCTTACAATCTTAAGCTGGACAAAAAGGCTGAGCTGATCAAAGGGTCCGGCAAAATAAAAAAATATGTGCTTATATCGCCCCGAAGGGACGACAGACCATACAACCGTGACACTACCGGAATGGCTCAGCTGTCAGCTTTTGCCGTTTTCTCCGGCCTTGCGGGAGATAAACGCCCTGATGTAAAGGGAACATATGCCGATCTGTATGTAAACGGCGAATACAGAGGCTTTTATGTTCTTGCCGAGAGAATCAACAACGGCGGCGCACTTGAACTGACAAAGCTCGAGGACTTCGTGAATTGCGCAAAAGACACCTGCGTTAAAATAGACAGAAACAATTCCGGGAACTCCGACACCGCAATCAATTCAGGAACTGTCTGCTACAGTTATTCGGAAAATGCATCTGTTCCTCCCGAAACCGACATTACAGGTGGATACATTCTTGAAGTAACATGCGGAGACACTTACGCCGGATGCGGATTCAAAACGGCTCTTGGCACGCTTGTAAACATCAAATATCCCGACTGTTGTACGCGTGAAATGGTAATGTATATTGCCACGCGTTTTCAGGAATTCGAAAACGCAATCTGCTCTGAAACCGGGTATTATAATGGAAAACACTTTTCGGAATACGGAGATCTGAACTCGCTTGCGGATCAGATTCTGACATACGGTTTTTTCCTTAATTTTGAAATTTACCAGACCAGCACATATATTTACAAGGACGCGGGAGACGCGCCTCTTACATTCGGACCGGGATGGGATTTTGAAGCTTCGGTAAACGACCTCAAAACTGCACATTCAGTTTTCGACACGGTTTTTTCCTATAACGCGCCTGTTAAATGCGCATTTCTCCAGCAGGTTTGGAAATGGGGGGATTTCATGAAGATCGTTGACAGCGAAAACCTGAAAATGGCAGAAATAATCGAATCCCTGACAGAAAATGGAAGTATTCTCTACGAAATTGCCGATTCTGTACAGAAATCGGTTGCGATGAACTCGGCCAGATGGAAAGACGCGGTGCTTGATTATTCCGCATACGACTACATAGAAGCAATAACTGTCAGATATTCGACGTGGTATGAAAATCTCTGGAATCCGGATAATTATCTTATATTTGTCGAGAGCGTCGTTACCGGCAACGGAGACGGGACAGTCACCGTTTCGCTTTCGAAAAAAGGAAAATCAGCAAAACCTGTGTGGAGAGTGATTGAAGATGACGGGACGCTCAGAATAATTGCTTCAGGTACCGATTCCATAACGGTCCCGGCAGACGGGAAACAATATATCTGTTCTGTCAGGGGAAAACTCAACGCCTTCTATCCTTCATCATCCAGCGACTTTTTCAGATCAAAGGATTTTGAAATGTCAACATATCCCGTTGCGGCAGAAACACGCAAAAAGACGGATCTGATCACTTCGGGCGAAACACATAACAACCAAAAGCAAACTGATACGGTTGTTTTTATTGCAATTGTGTCCGTTGCTTTAGCGATTGCCTTGATAACGACGGTCATAGCAATAAATAAACGTGAGCGTAAATAACGTGCTTATAGAAAGGGCGGCTTGGATTCCATTATAATCGCAGCCGCCCGGTATTTTATTACCAATTTATCAGCCACATTTTATTTCTTTCAAAACTCTGAAAAAATCCGGATAACTTTTGCTCACGCATTCGCTGCCGAGCAACTCTCCACCTGTCTCCGAAAGCAGCACTGAAAGTGCCATCGATATCCTGTGATCGCCGTGCGGGTCGACGGGGCAGTCGGGCACAAGTATCTCATCTGCTCCGAAGATTCTGACCGAATCGTCGGCAACATCGGCTATGAAGCCGAATTTTTTCATTTCCCCGGCCATAACCTCGGCTCGGCTGCTTTCCTTGTGTCGCAATCTGCCCGTTCCGTTAAGCGTCGCTCCGTAAAAAAAAGGAGAAACGGCCATAAGCAGAGGAACAAGATCGGGACACATGCTCACGTCGATAAGGGCGTCGGAACGCCTGATTCTGCCGAGAAGCACCCTTGCGGCTCTGTCCGCCTGCAAAGTATCGCTATTCAGGCCCTTGACGTCAATTGAATTGCCGAGCGCGTTCAGTGCAAAGAACGGGGCCGCCCCCGACCAGTCGCCCTCGACAGTATATGCGCACGGACGATAGCCTCCGCCGTGAATTATAATTTTGTTATCGGTCAGGTCAATATCCGCGCCGAACGACCTCATTACGTCGGCGGTCATGCGTATATACGGCGCCGACACAGGCTCCGTAGTCAGCTCGATCACCGAAACACCTTTACAGCAGTTCAGGGCAAGCATTAGTCCCGTCGCGAACTGGCTTGAGACGTCGCATGGGATCCTGTAGTATCCCGGCATGAGCGGGCCGCACACATGGAACAGATTATCCTCGCGGTAAAGACTTAGTCCCTGATTCAATGCTATCTCATCATAAACGTCAAGAGGTCGGTGCGCAAGTCTTTCCCCGGCTTTTAAAACCGTCTCGCGTCCGCAAAGCATGGCAACGGGAAGCAGAAACCTCAGAGTGCAGGCGCTTTCACCGCATTTAAGATGTTCCGAAGGTCGGGCGAAAAAAACGTCTACTCCTCTGACGGTCGCTGTGCTTCCGTAAACAGAAACGTCCGCACCGAGCGCACGCAGACAGTTTATCGTTGCGACCGTATCATCGCAAAGGAGTACATTGTCTATTCTGCTCGTCAGCCCGGCGCATAGCGCCGCGCATATCAGCGCCCTGTGGGAAAAACTTTTTGAAGGCGGAGCCGTAACTTCTCCTGCGTAAGAGGATTTTTCAAAAAACATAATATTCAAGCTCCTTCATAACGGCGCGCGAAAGCTCTCCGGGACCGGATCTTTCATCCGTGCGCACAGTTACGTCCGCACATGACCGGTAAACGGGAAGACGTTCGGCGTAAACGCTCAACAGCATTTCGCGGTTTTCGGTCAGCGGATGTCCGGCGTCCGCAGTCAGCAGATCAGGTTCCCTGTCAATGAATACAAGAACGCCGTTATGCTTAAGCCTTCTTACGTTGTCGGGGTCAAGAACCGTCCCGCCGCCCGTCGCCACGACCGCACCGGTAATATTTCGGTCGATTTCAGCGACCGCCCCGGCTTCAAGCTCCCTGAAGTGCGCCTCGCCGAAACGCCTGATTAGTTCAGCGGGAGAAACGCCCGTTTTTTCACGCAAAAGAAGATCGGTATCGAAAAACGGCCTTCTCGTCATTTCCGACAGTGCTCTCCCCGCGGTGGATTTGCCGCACGACGGCATGCCGGTAAGGACTATATTCGCATGCGCAAGTGATACTTCCCTTATAATATCATCGATTCCTGAAACGTCCGGCTTTCTGTCGAAGAAAAGAGCGTCCGAATAAACAGCCTGCGTAACCAGCATCCTCATACCTGACGAGACGCGGCACATTTTCCCGGCTTTCTGGATAAGATCCGTACGCAGAGGATTGTATACCGCGTCATACAGCCCGCATATCGTTTCCGCGCACGGGTCGATTGCAGTCCCGTCCGTGTCCGGATACATGCCGACTGGAGTCGTGTTAATGACAATGTGCCTGCTTTTCCTCATCATCTCAACTGCAGAGGCGTACGAAACAATGCCGTCCCCCTCACGTGTTCTGCTGACGCGAAGGATATTTTTCGCACCGAGCTCCTTTGCAGCGCAAACCGCCGCAAGAGACGTCCCGCCGCTCCCAAGGATAAACACGTCAAGTCCGGAAAGCGTTTCGGAGCCGGCGGAAATCATGGCTTTCATGCCGGCGAGGTCAGTGTTGTATCCGTACAGTCTACCGCCGCGATTGACGACTGTGTTCACGGCTCCGACCTGCGCGGCGTACGGATCGACAAAATCGAGATATCCGATTATCTCACGTTTGTACGGTATGGTGACGTTAAGACCGCAAAAATCGCGCGAAAGTAAAAAATCACTCAGTTTCTCCCGCTTAACTTCGACTAGCGTATAATCATCGTTGCCAAGAAGGCGGTGTATCTCCGGGGAGAAGCTGTGCGGCAGCTTTTCGCCTATAAGCCCGAATTTCATATTAACAGTCCGTTAAGCTCCGTGCCGAATCTGGAGCACAGCAGATCGAGAACGGCGATTTCAGATACTGCGTTTATAACGTGAGCGGCACGCGGCGCAAAGCAGCAGTCATTTCTTCCCTTTGCCTCGCAGAAAGTGCTGCGCATATCGGGATATGTGACTGTATTCTGCCCAGTTTCAACCGAAGAAGGAGCCCTGACGACAGTTCTGAAAATCACAGGCATGCCGTTGGTTATCCCGCCGTTCAGACCGCCGCATCTGTTTGAAAGAAACGTTATTTTACCGTCGTCGCAAGCCATCATATCGTTTGAAGCGGAGCCTGCGGTGTCGGCAAAGCCGAAGCCCAGCCCGAACTCAATTCCTTTTACTCCCGGCACCGAAAAAACCGCACGGGATAT
>JAFZTO010000086.1 GCA_017618795.1 Clostridia bacterium
CAAATCGACATATGTCGCGGAGGAAAACGCGTATATCGTCAAAATGATGATCGGCGAGGGAGCGATAATCATAGGCAAGGCGAACATGAGCGCAGGAGGAGAGGAGGCCAGGATAACATACGGTCGGGAGGCCGGCGAGACCTTCAATGCCTATAACCCGTCAATGGCCTCGGGCGGTTCGTCGGGAGGAAGTGCTGTGGCGGTCTCGCTCAATTTTGCCGCTGCGGGGCTCGGTACCGATACCGGCTCATCGCTTCGCGTCCCCGCGGTTCTTAACGGGTGCGCGACTCTGCGAGCAAGCAGGAATCTGATGAACCTCGAAGGAATCGTCCTTCTAAATAAATACAGGGATACGCCCGGAGCTATCACAAGAAACGTGTCCGACCTCGCTTTAATGCTTGACGTCATAACCGGCGGTTCGCAGGGCTTTGTCCGTTCGCTCGGCGCAAATGAACTGAAAGGCATGAAAATAGGGATACTTAAGGAGCTGACCTACGCCACGACGCTTATCGGAGGACGTACGGAGTCGCATCTGGACGGTGAAGTTCAGGCGACCTTCGCGCAAACAGTTGAGGAAATTAAAAGCCTCGGCGTCGAGGTGGTCACGGTTTCGATTCCGAACCTTTTCATCCTTTACGAGAACGCGAAAAATGACAGCAGCACGAATGTCAAAAAATTCCGCAGCACTGTGGAAAACACGCTTAATAACAACGGCCTGTCCGCGCTGATCTTCCCGACGTATCTCAATACGCCGCAGGAAACGGGTTATGACAGCGACGGGAAAAGAAAGATCGATTCGCAGGACTGGCTGAACAACACGATATACGTGTCCCCTCCGACAGGATGCCCCGAAATGGGCGTAACGATAGGGTACCATTCCCGTGGGCCCGGCATCGGCATGGAGATACTCGGGGCGACCGGAAGCGATTCAACTCTGCTTAGCATAGCATACGCGTATACGGAGGCGTTCAGCAAGCGGGTATTTCCGGCGAACAACGGCCAGCCCGAAAACGCGAAATATTCGCTTTCCGATCTGACGTATCTTTATCTTCATCCCGAGGCGCGCCCGCAGACGACAGAGACGGAAACGACGGCTCACGACACATACGTTCCGGGCAGCGAACAGACGTCACAGATTGTTCCGTCAGCGGACACGACCGACGCTCGGACAGGCGGAGAGCAGACCTCGGACAGAGGAAAAACGGTCTCGCGCATGCTTTTTGTCCTTGTGGCAGGGGCCGCGGTTATCGTTTTTGTCCTTTATCTGATAAGACAGTACAACATAAGAAAAAAGCGCCGCAGAGCAGCAATGCGAAGAAAAAATCGATGAAACAGAAAAAACTCCCGCGTAAAACGCGGGGTTTTCTGGAAGTTTATGAACATCCTGTAAATATTTCGTTTATTTCAAAGAAAACCTTTTATTCATATTGACATATGTGTTTTGTGCTATATAATATAGGCGAAGATGAAAGGGGTTTGTTTAGAATGAGAAGATTTTTGTTGTACCTTGTTTTCTTGATGATGTCTGTTTTTTTGATGTCGTGCCTTTCTCCGCTCGGCCGCAATGCGGGCGGCACGGGAACGACCGACGTAAATACGTCAGTCCCCGATCCTGATGACGGCGTTTCCGAAGAAGACATTTACTTCAGTCCGCACGACAACTGCACGGACATATCAAAGATAAGCGCAGGCATGACCGATACGGAAGTCAGGAGCATTCTCCCGATTGACAGTTATGCTGACGGAATAGGCGCGGGTCTGTACGTAAACGACCGCGAAACATGGCATGTCTTCAACGTAAAATGGGATTTAAGCAAATATCCGTTAGTTGTCACAAGTATTACCGACACGGGAATTGACGTTGACTTTATCGCTCCCGTCGACGCGCTTGATCAGCTTGAAAAGGGCATGACGTTTAACGAAGTGGTTCAGATACTCGGCCGTCCGCTTTACATGACTTCATCCGGAACAATCTCCATGTTGTGGAGGATAGGCGACCGCGACACGTTTGTTCATTTGCCATTTGTAAACGGTGAAGCAATGATTTACGACGGCGACGAACCGCCGAAACCCTTTTCCCGCTGAACAAGTGAAAAGAAATCACCCCGCCGGAAAATTTCCGGCGGGGATTTTTCATGCTGCGTGCGCTTTTTATTCCGGCGTCTTGTCTCGCAAACGTGCGTGGCTGATACTTTATTGCTTGCACAGACTATTTCGCGTTTGAGCTTAGCCGTTCAAAAGTCTTCTTGCCTTTTTTCTGCAGAAAAAGAAGGTCATATCTCGATCACAGCCGTGGAGGTCGCGTACGGGTCGACGGCGAGCGGGACGGTGCTGCCCTCGACGGACAGATCGCAAAGGGGCGTCTCCGTGGAATCGGTGAGAACGGCGCGTTTTATGTCGCTGCGCATGGTTATGCGGCATGCTTGGCCGCTTTCCCTGAGATTGTAGACGCGCACGGCATAGCCCTCTCCGTTCTCGGCGTGCTTGAGCGATGAGACGACAACGTCGCCGGAGACGTTAAGCGCAGAACCGCAGAGAGGAAGCTCTCCGCCCTCGTGCCTGACGGCGGGAATGTAAAGCGCCGGATGGCAGAATCTGCGCGAAATATATGGCAGCGCATGCTTTGCGGAGGCGGCAACGGCTATGGTGAAGTTGTGTATGCCGTTTTCCGGGTACGGATCGGGGTCGTAGGAGCTGCGCAGAAGAGTTACCGAGCCGGTCTGACCTGTGCAGCGGTAGCCGTATTTGCTGTCGGTTATTATTGAAACGATATGCTCGGTTTTTCCGCCTATTCCTATATAGCTCAGGCACGGCACGTCGTGAGACACGGCCTGCCGCTCGATTGTCCCGTACGGAACGTCGCAGACGGATTTACCGTCGGTCTCGTATGATACGGGAACGGCAAAACTGAGCTGCGGTATTCTGATTCCGTGCTCGGGCTCCTCGTGCCAGTCGACGTTCGTCTTTACGCACAGATACGGATCGCCGTTCTTCAGACTGACCACGGCTTTGAGAACCGATCTGCCGAAGCGGAGTTCGTACTTCAGTCCGCGGGAAACGGCGTTCGACCAGGTTTCAAGCAGGCGTGCGCCGCAGGTCTCGTTCAGATTCTGGACCTTCATCGCCGGACCGACGCGCCACGACGTCATGCCGTACACCGGATTTTCGTCGGTAAGACGGAAGAACATGGAACTGCATGAGATCAGTCCCTCGCCCGTTTTTTTGTCGGTCAGAGACGTTAACTCGAGCGTACTGTGGTTGAAGACCGCCCTTATGCGCTCGTTTTCAAGCACAATGTCGTCGTCGTTTATGTAATTGTCGTTTCTCGGCGAATCAAATCTGCCGGCCGACAGAAATTCCTTTGTGTTTTTTGGCTTGACAATGACCGTGTTGTAGCCGAACGCGGGGATTGTCACCTTTACCTGCAGAGTGTTGAAACTGTGTCCCCAGTAGCCCGTTTTGCCCGGCGTGATGTGATATTCGAGGCTGTTTCCGTCGGCGTCCGTCACAGAAAGCTCGCTTATATCATAGTTGTAGTCCCACATCGTGAGGTCACATACCTCGCTTCTCTCGAACGAAAGGGTGTTGAAGACGTGGAATGCGCGCACCTTTCCGCGGCCCCTCTCGGCGCTTCCAAGCCTGAAGGCGCTGCTCTCGCTGTCGAAGTAGCCGACGCCGCCACCTTCCGAAACCGTTCCGCCGGTCTCCTCAAAGGGTACGGACTCGGTGGATATGCGGGATGCTATCGAGTGCATTGACGACGAGATATACGACGACACGTGAGCGAGGGTGTCCTGGAATTTTCCCATTGCGTACTCGCGCGTTTCGATGGTTCCGGAACCCGGCAGAATGTCATGGAAGTGGTTGAATAGTATGTTTTTCCATGCGCGGTCGAGCTTTTCGGCTCCGGCAACCTTTCCGCCTAGCATTCCGGTAATAGCCCCGAGCGTCTCGGCGTCATTAATTCTTGCCTCGGAAATCCGGTTTGCCATCTTGATCCTGCTCTGGGTCGTGTAGCAGCCGGTGAAAATGCAGTTGAGTTCACAGCCGACATCCGGGAACGAATCGCGCTGCGGTTCAACGGCACGGAAGAAATCCCTGAATGTCCCGAAGCGGATCGAAGGAGTTAGCGGCCATTTAGAGTATTCGGTTATCTTTTCAATGTCGCGTCTGGTTGGGCCGCCGCCGTGGTCGCCCACTCCGTAGCATACAAGGAATGTCTTTACGCCGTTGCGTTTGCAGAAATCGGGCAGCATCTCGAACTTGTTTGTGGCTATCGTACCGTTGTACCAGTCGTTTTCGCAGTAGTTGAGGGTCCTTTTGCCCGACGGGGAGACGTAGTTGTACAGGTTTGGCAGGTTTTCGCCCCGGCAGTGGTACATGTATTTTACTCCCGCCGAGACGAGGATCTCCGGAACGTTGATGTTGTGTCCGAAAGTGTCGGGAACGAAATCGAGGTCAAGCGATTCCGGCGCTATGTCAAGCAGGGAAGAGAGATATTCGCGCGTCTTTATGATATGACGTGTGAGCGACTCGCCGTCCGGCATGTTCTTGTCGGGCTCGACCCACTCCGCGGCCGTGACCTCCCATCTGCCCTCGTGAACGCGCTGCTTTATTTCATCGAGCATCTCTGGGCAGTATTTTTCGACTATCTCGTAGGTCGATGCCTGAGACTGGGCGAATGTGAAATCCGGATACTCGCGCATGAGCCCGAGGATTGTTCTGAAAGTGTCGAGAGTAAGCGAAACCGTCTCGTTGTATCCCCACATCCAGTTCATGTCGATATGGGCGTGCGATACGAACAGCTCGGTGTAGCTTTTGGCGACCGGCGCCAGAGGGGCGAGCATTTCCTCGGCCTTTGTCATTGCGCTTACCGTTATCACGCCGTCGCGTCCGCATTCGGCGAGCAGGAAATCTGTGGCCTGCTCCAGCAGGGATTTGTCTGCTCCCGTGTCAAATTCCGAAAGCATGTCGAGGTAGGACATCTGCGAGCAGATCCTTTCTGCGTGATAGCCCTCTTTTCTGTGTGTGTTGAGAAGCGTGAGTTTTTCGTAAAGTGTCATGTATATTCTCCTTTTCACGGCTTCTTTCAAGAAGCTGGTGTATAAAAAACCTTGTCTTTATTATACCTTATTGTTTGGCGATTGTCAATAACCTGCAGATTTTTTCTGAAAAAAAACGTATTTTGTCCGCTTTTCGGCGGCACTCTTTTCAAAACGCTTGTATTTGTCGCGGGGATGTGGTATAATATTTGCAGATTATAAAGAAGAAACGGAGAAAAACCATGAAAAAAGAATCATTAGAGGCGGTACGCGAAGCGTACAGAACCGAATACGAGAACATTCTTGAAATGATTGATTACATAGACGAAGAGGCGTTCGGCAAAGCGGTGGAGCTCCTGAAGAACGCGCCGAGAATAGGAACAACCGGGTGCGGCCATTCGGGCATAGCCTGCCAGCACTTTTCGCATCTGCTCTGCTGCATAGAGAGGCCGTCGAGGTTCATCTCCCCTGCCGAGGCTGTGCACGGGGCGACCGGCTTTTTATGCGAGGGCGACGTCATGGTCTTTGCCTCGAGGGGCGGTAAAACAAAGGAGTTGATCCCGATAATGGATATATGCCGCAAAAAGAACGTGCGCATGATAACGATAACAGAAAATCTCGAGTCCCCGCTCGCGACCGGTGCCGACGTGGTGATAAAACAGCACGTGAACAGGGAGACCGACAGATACAATTCCCAGGGCACGACGTCGACCACGGCACTGTGCGTAATCTTTCACGCCCTGCAGACCGCCCTTATCGAGGAGACCGGCTATAAAAACGAGCAGTTTGCCGTCATTCATCCCGGTGGAGCCGTCGGCGAGAGGCTGAACAAGAAGTAAACGTCGATTAGTGAACAGTGACGGGAAACGGTAATTGCCCAATGTGCGGCATTCCGGGATTACGCCGCAAATCATATAATCAGCCCCCGGGTTATAAAGCAATATGACGAAAAACGAATTGCCAGCGATTCTTGAAGTAAATAATCTGAAAAAAACATACGGCGACGGGTATTATGAAGTAAATGCGCTGAACGGTGTTTCCTTTTCAGTGCGTAAAGGCGAATTTGTCGCGATAACAGGGACCAGCGGTTCAGGCAAATCCACGCTCCTTCACCTGATAGGCGGAGTCGATACACCAACGGAAGGGAGCATAACCGTTGACGGTCAGGACATCAGCGGTCTCGGAGATAAGGATCTGACGCTGTATCGCCGCAGAAAAGTGTCCGTCATTTACCAGTTTTACAACCTTATGCCTATGCTGAACGTCCGAGACAACATAACTCTGCCTCTTGAACTTGACGGGAAAAGGGTCGAAGAGAGGGAACTTGTCGCGGTTCTGAATCTTCTCGGTATCCGGGACAAGGAATTTCATTATCCCGGTCATCTTTCAGGCGGACAACAGCAGAGGGTGGCGATAGCCCGAGCTCTGATTACCAGGCCTGCCGTGCTTCTGGCGGACGAACCGACCGGCAATCTCGACAGTAAAAACACCCGCGAGATCATGCGGCTTTTCAAAGAGTCGAATAAAAAGTACGATCAGACGATTATTGTAGTCACTCATGATGAGAGCGTGGCCGCCATGGCCGATCGCGTTATTCGTATCGAGGACGGCCGTATCGAAAGCGACATCGAAAATGAAGGCATTGTTTAAGCTCGCTTGGAAAACCATGATCCACAGCCGTAGCCGTACCGTTTTCACGCTTCTGTGCGTTGTTCTTTCCGTATCCATAATCGGTGTTGTCCTTGGTATTTCCGATTCTTTTCTCGCCAATGCGGATTTCGGAGGCAACGATATAACGGAAAATGCTGTCCGGCTTCTTTGCTACGGGCTTTCCGCCGTTTCCTGCGTTATGAGCAGTCTGACCGTTTTAACTGCTTTCTCAATCAGCGTACAGGATCGCATAAAAAGTTACGGGTTTCTTTCTTCCGTGGGTATGTCCGGTCGGCAGAAAGCCGCTCTGATTTTATCGGAGGCGGGTATTTACGCAGCATTCGGAGTTGGTCCCGGGACGCTGTTCGGATTCGGCATAGCACGCAGCTTTTATCGTTCGGTTGCGGAAATGATCTATGAAAAGCAGGGAATCGTGGCAGGAGACTTCGTTTTTTCCTGGTCATCCGTCGTGCTGTCGGTTCTGCTTGGTACGTTGACCGTTTTTGCAGCGTCTTTTTTTCCTGTCCTGAAGATGAAGAAACTTTCCGTTGCGGAAATAATAAAGGACAACAGTCAAATCAATATTTCGCTGAGGCAAACCCTTCTTTCGAAGCTTACTGAAAAGATGTTCGGAAGAATTGGGCTTCTGGCAGGTCAGAATTACGACAACAACAAAGGGCGGTACCGCGCCATTTCGCTTGCGCTTTCCGGAGGGACGGTCTTTTTTACCGTATTATTCTGTTTTTTTCGTTACCCTTTATGGTATTTCTCATACGACCGAAATCAGATTCCGGACACATGGTGGTATCTTTCAAAAACGTCAGCTGTGCTTGCTGCGTATTTTGTGATTGTGTTTCTGATATGTTCGCTCGGTTCGATACGGCAGAACATGGATTCGAGAAAAAGGGAATTTGCCGTTTACAGGTCAATAGGGATGCGCGTTTCTGAACTGCGTAATATGATGTGCATCGAAAGTTTGTTTTTTGCATGGAACGCAATATTATTCGGTCTTGCGGGATCGCTGGCCGGGGATTACTCACTGTGTGTTTTCTATCGCGTCACAGGTGTGCCGGATCTGAAATTTCATTTTCCGTTTGAAGTGTTCTGCGCCTTTGTTATTCTTGACTTTTCCGTCGGACTGGGTTTCGCGGTCTACACCGGATTCAGAGCCGGACGTATCAACATAGCGGAAACAATGCGCGGAGATTAAGACTGATGGTATTATTTCCGTTTTCCTTGCCGAACATTCCCCGTTGCAAAGGCAGATAGATACAAATTTATAGTCTGTTTTTCTTGCCATTAACGCCCGGTCTTTTAAATGTTCCTTATTTTCTTTTATTTTCTTTTGCGATAAAAATAAAAAACCCCAGTACTATTGACTTATTTCGAAAAATGTGGTATAATACTTATAACGACAGTCGGCTGTGTGGCCGGGAAAGGAGGCATTTATGGCGTACAAGATAAGTGATGACTGCATTTCCTGCGGTGCTTGCGCGGAAGAATGCCCTGTTGGTTGTATTAAGGAGGGCGACGGCAAGTACGAAATCGACGCGGATTCCTGCATCGAGTGCGGAACGTGTGCCGAAGCATGCCCTGTCGGAGCTCCGAAACAGGAAGATTGACATCACAACAGATGCCCTCCCGTTTTTTTGCGGGAGGGCAACGCTTACTTTCATGAAAGAAAGTAAGCAAAGAACTATTCGATTGCCTCGCTCTTCCCTGCGATCGAAAGTGCCAACTTTGAAATATGAAAAAAATATTGAAAATAGTGCTTGTTACAGTAATCGTGATCGCCGCGCTGGCGGGAGTTTATACGGCGGTCGCCAATCTAACCTTTTATTTTTCGGTAAAGGATAATATATACGGCCTCGACAATATTCCCGATGACGACAGCTACGACGCCATCGTCGTGCTGGGATGCGGGTTGAAAAAGGACGGCTCGCCTTCGGATATGCTTTATGACAGGATTATGACCGGTGTTAAAGTCGCGGAGAAGAACCCGTCTGCGAAGCTGATTATGTCGGGCGACCACCACAGCAGGAACGGCAGCTACGACGAGGTCGGGCAGATGAAGCTTTACGCGGTGAACGCGGGGATCGATGAGAGCAGGATAATATGCGACGGCTACGGACTGTGCACATACGACACCTTCGCCCGTCTGGCGGAGCAGTATGATTTCAGAAAAATCGTCGCTGTTACGCAGAGATACCACCTGAACAGGTCGGTATACACGGCAAAAAGCTTCGGATTCGAGTGCGACGGTGTTGCCGCCGATCCGCGGAGCTATCAGTTTGTCTGGGCGAACTGGTGCCGGGATTTCATAGCCGTTGACAAATATTTTATTACACTGAAAACAAGGCCCGAGCCTATCATGGGCTACGCGCTTTCTCCAGATCAGGAGAAATAAGTATACCAGCTTTTTAAAAGAAGCTGGACAATATCTTTTGCATGCTTCGCTTATTCCTGCGATTGAGAGTACAAACATAAAAATATATACTCTCTCCTGAAACGTGCGTGGCAGAAATTATATGCTTTGCTCGTCCAAACGGGCGCCGGAGCGTAGGCGTTCAATAGCCTTTCGCTTCCCTTTTCCGGAAAGGAAAAAAAGGAGATAACATGACAGTATACGAATTTTTAAAACAGCAAGAACAGATGAGCCGCGAGGTTATTGCGGCGAAGGTTAACGGAGAGGTCGCGGAGCTTTCGGCAGAAGCGGAGGAGAGCGATCTGATAGTTCCGCTGACCTTTGACGACGCCGAAGGCAGAAGGGTGTTCAACCACACGGCCTCGCACGTCCTCGCGCAGGCGGTGAAAAGACTTTACCCTGACGCGAAGCTGACGATAGGCCCATCGATAGATAACGGCTTTTACTATGACATCGACAGCGACGTGCCGTTCACGCCGGAGGTCCTCTCCTCGCTTGAAAGCGAGATGAAGAAGATAGTGAAGGAGAACCTCACGGTCGAAAGATTCGAGTTGAGCAGGGAAGAGGCCGTGCGCCTCATGACCGAAAAGAACGAGCCGTACAAGGTCCTCCTTATAGACAGAATACCCGAGTGCGAAAAAATATCCTTCTACAGACAGGGCGAATTCACCGATCTGTGCGCGGGACCGCATCTGCATTCCACCGGAGCGGTGAAGGCGTTTAAGCTGACCCAGTGCACCGGAGCCTACTGGGAGGGCAACTCGAAGAACAAGGTCCTGCAGCGCATTTACGGCGTGGCGTTTCCATCGAAGGATCAGCTTAACGCCTATCTCGCCGAGCAGGAGGAGGCCAGAAAGCGCGACCACAACAGGATAGGCCGCGATCTTGAGTACTTCACGACCGTAGATTACGTGGGACAGGGTCTTCCGATATTGCTTCCGAACGGCTCGAGAGTTGTCCAGCTCCTCCAGAGATGGGTCGAGGATGTTGAGCAGAGCAGGGGCTGCATACTCACCAAAACGCCTCTTATGGCCAAACGCGACCTTTATAAGATATCGGGGCACTGGGACCACTACCTCGACGGAATGTTCGTGATAGGAAATCCGCACGACGAGACGAAAGAGTGCTTCGCCCTGCGCCCTATGACCTGCCCGTTCCAGTATCAGGTGTACCTGAACAAGCCGCGCTCGTACCGCGATCTTCCCATGAGGCTGACCGAGACGTCGACGCTCTTCCGCAACGAGGACAGCGGCGAGATGCACGGTCTTATCCGCGTGCGCCAGTTCACTATCTCCGAGGGGCACTATATCCTCCGCCCTGATCAGCTCGAGGAGGAGTTCAAGGGTTGCCTTGAGCTTGCCAAATACTTCCTCGGAACGGTCGGCTTGCTCGACAAATGCACATTCCGCTTCTCTCAGTGGGATCCGGCAAACCCCAACAACAAGTACGAGGGAACGGCGGATCAGTGGGAGGTCGCGCAGGCGACAATGGGAAGAATACTTGACGACCTCGGCGTACAGTATTCGATAGGGATAGACGAGGCAGCCTTCTACGGGCCCAAGCTCGACATACAGTACAGAAACGTGTACGGCAAGGAGGACACACTCGTCACGATACAGATAGATATGCTGCTGGCAGAGAAGTTCGGCATGTACTACACCGACAGCGACGGCGAGAAAAAGCTTCCCTATATAATCCACCGCACTTCGCTCGGCTGCTACGAGCGTACGCTCGCGTACATGCTCGAGACATTTGCCGGGGCGCTGCCCATG
>JAFZTO010000087.1 GCA_017618795.1 Clostridia bacterium
GCTCCGCTGCCTATCGCCGTCACCGGCTTGCCGCGGTACGAGAGAGGGACGGCTACCGTCTCGTCGCTCCCGGTATATGAGGTTATCCTTACGCCCTGCGTCGCGCGGTCGTATTCAAATGTGAAATTCGACAGGGGGGTCTCGGGCAGCCAGCAGGCGTAAAGCTCCGCCGTGTTGTTTTTGTCTGTTTCGGCGTTCCATCCGCAGCCCACGAATTTGCCCTCCGCCGTCCTGTAGCCGGCAAGCACGTAGCCTTCCCTTTGAAAATATTCAAGATCCGGAAGCGTGTTCGGGTAGTAATAATAATCGTCGGCGTAATCAGCACAGAAAACGTCGTGACTTCCAAAGGCTTTGCCGCCGTCCATGTGATATATGACGCGCTGAACGTTCTTTCCGGGAACCGTACCGATGTCTGTCGGATTGTAATTCGCGTAAACGGTGAGGTCGCCGTTTACGGTCAGCTGAAAGGTGCTGTCAAACGAGATCACCTCTCCGCCGTCGGCAAAGCTCCGGTCTTTCGAGAATCCGAGAAACACGGCGCCGTCCGCCGCTCTGGCGCGCAGGGTGACAGGCGAACCCGTTCCCTCCTCGTACGCTCCGCAGTCGAAAGACTGCTCTCCGAGCGAGGCGTCGTTTGCGCGCAGACTGATCCTGAACGGCTGCAAAGCCGTGCAGTACCCGCTCACGGTCGTGGGATAGAGCACTCTTCGCACCGTGATTTTTCCATCCTCGTAAGAGAGGTTGTCTGCCGGGCTGAAGCGGTAACCGTCGTCAAAAGTCACGTCGAAAACGGCGTCCTCTCCGCTCCGCACCTTTACGGGATTTTCGGAGGTTATATGCGCGCCTTCCGACGGCTCGAGGGATACCGACACGACGGGCTTTTCGTTGCTTGACGTTACGTCGGGCGCAGACCCGTGCGTGCCGATAAAAGAGCATGAGACGCACGACAGAAAAAGTATAAGCGGCAGAAATAAGACGGGTTTTCTCATGGCCGAATGTGGTTTTTTGCCGATCCGGTTCGGCGCTCCTTCCGAAAAGTGATTAGAGCTTAAAGCGGGAGCTCTTTATATATTAGTCGTTCAAATAATCGGAAAATTACGGGTTTTCCGAAAAAAATCTGAAACCCCTGCGGTTTTTACATTTTGTTCATACTTTCAGCGGCAAAATTGCGGCGCCGGATGAAAAACGGGGGTAAAGCAGACGCCTCCCCCCGTTAAATATTTATTCAAGCGCGTTTATAGAACGCAGGGTTTCAAGAACCCTGTCGGTGTCCTGCTCCGCTATTTCGCGGCTTACCTCGTATTCGCCGAGCAGAGACGACACGATGTTTTCCCTGCTGGTCTCTGTCTTCAGAAGACTGAGGATAAAGCCAACCGTCCCGTTGCCCTTGAGCACGCCGGAGAAATCTTTTCCGTCGGCGGAGACCATCATGACGTTTTCGTCGCTTCCAAAGGTCACAAAATTGTCCTTAAGCTTCATTTTTTACCTCCCCGAAGAGCGCGCGGGCCACAGCGTTCGCCGCGTCTTCCTCCATATTGCAGTAAATGTCGTAAATCGCCGTCTCTTTTTCAAGCAGACAGATGTTGTTGAGAACCCGCCTGAGATGCGGCACGTCGGCAGGGCGGAAAATCTGACTGAGCAGAGCCTCTATTTTCTTTGTACAGGGAGTGACGGAGTTTTCCTCCGCTCTGTGCAGAACACAGACAGCGCACAGAGGCGCGGAAATGTTTTCGCCGAGATTCGACTTGCCCATCCATGGCGTTCCGTAAACCGTAAAACGCCCGTTTTCACGCTTCAGCCACGGCTTGTCGTCGTTGATGACCCGCACTCTGTCGCCGAAGGCTTTGAGCCACAGAGCCGTGTGGGTGGATTTGCCCGTTCCGCTCGGCGCGGTTATAATGACCGCCTTGCCGTCGAACGAAAAGGCCGAGCCGTGCATCAGGAGAACGTCTTTTTCGGCGGCGAGCGTGCTCATTTTTCTGAACACCGCCAGCGATTCGGCGTATGAATCGGATATGCGCGTTTCCGCCGATTCCTTTTCGCGCTGCATCTCCTCCCTGCTCGCGCAGACGTTGAAGTCGGGTTCGCCGCCACTTATGAAATCGCGGCACTTTCCTTCAAGAAGCCCGTAGCGGGTCTGTATCAGAAAGCATACGCCCGCTACGGTAACTTTAAATTCAATCATCAGAGATACGCAGCCGCCGCCATAAAGTAGTTGAACAGAGCTTTGGCAAGGTTGGCGGTTTTCTCACTTGAATTTGTCTGCTGCTTGAATGCCCAGGTGAGAGGAGAGTAAATCACCGTTTTGGTCTCCTCGTTTTCTTCGCCGTCATGGCATGTGACCGTAACCGTCTGGGGCTGGTCAAGCTTGTTCGCCGATATTCCCGGGATCGTCAGACAGTACGCGCCGCTTTCGGCAAGGGTCAGCGAACCGGTCTTGTCTACTCCGTTCAGCCCGACGGTAATGTCGTCAAGTGTTTTCCCGCTTGCAAGAAGAATGTAGATGTTTACCTCTGTCCTTGATTCAAGCGAAAGAGAAACCGTCATCTTCTTTACCGCGCTGCAGGAGCCCTCGGAGGACTGAATGTTGTACGATTCGGGGATAACAGTTCCGGAGACAAGATCCTTCGGATAGTTCGAGTTCGCCAGATTGTCAGTTTTGTAATCGAAATACGTCTGCGCGCAGGCTCCGTAGTCGAGCACGGCCTTGCAGAGCGTTTTAAGCTTTTCGTCGGTCGACTCGTTAAGCTTGTTCTCGCAGTAGTTTCTTATGGAATAGTCGATGACCCTGACGGGCCGTCCGTCGTAGTAGACGATTATGTTCACGCTGTCTCCTATCTCCTTGGCGGAGCATGAGGCGACTGTGATTCTGTTCGAGTCGCGGTTGTCGACGGAGGCGGTGGACGTTTTTCCCACGAAAGTGTAGACGACAGATATCTTGCTCAGATCGGCGTCTTTGTCTATGTCCTTTACATACAGATTTATGTCAATGCTGTCCTTCAGCGAAAGCGACGCGGAGAAGGTCGCGAGTTTTATTGCCGCGATCGGCTCGGTGTAGGTGTCGCCGCAGCGCGAGCATGTATAAGTGAGCTCGCCTTCTTCAGAATACGTGGCGGGCTTTGTTTCCACAGCTGTGTAGCTGTGTCCGGTGTGCTCAATCGTTACGTGGCTGCGGCTGAGCTCGGAGCCGCAGACGGTACAGTAAACGACCTCGTCGTATCCTCCGTCCGAAGTGCAGGTGGCGGGAGTTTCGTTTTCATGTACGGCCGTTCCTGCGGTGTGGCCGGTGGCCGGGACGTATGTATCGGTGTAGCTGTCTTCGCATCTTGAGCAGGTATGCACGGTATATCCCTGTTCGGTGCAGGTCGGGGCTGTCACAACGTCGTGGTAATCATGGCCGAGCGCCGGTATTTCGGCGTAGGTGGTGTAGTCGGGGCACTGCTCGCAGGTGAAGTACTCGCCCCAGCCCACGCCTGTGCAGGAGGGCTCCTGCGCGGGGTGCGTGACTATGGTGTGACCGTCGAAAGTCCATTCGCCGTTCATCGGCTGGTTGGTCGTCACGTGGACGTTTTCCGCGTAGGTCTGATTTGACGTTACGCCGTTGGAGGTACAATATTTTTTAATATCGTATCCTTCAAGCGTCCAGTTTCTGCCCGTGTAAGACGTGTATGTTTTGCCTTTTTCAAGCTGTGTCACGTTGTTGTGGAAAAACAGCCTGCCGTTGAGCTGCATTATCGAGGTGTTGTCGTCGCCTGAACCGGTGCAGCCGAACTGATAGCTGGATGATGTGACCGTCGCTTTTGAATTTACAGTGACCGTAGCCCCTGCAGTTTCAGTTTGAATAATACCTCCGAAAACTACTCCAGACTGAATGTTAAACGTGCCGTTCACGACAAATCTTCCGGTGGTAGGGAATCCGGCAGCGGCGAGCTTTTCGGTTGTCGGATAGTACCATCCGCTCATTCCGCTCTGGCGCAGTCCGTCAAGAACGTAAATGTCCTTGTTCTGATTGAATGTTGCGCCTTCGCCGATGATAAGCCCTCCGCCGGGGAGCACTTCCATTTTTATTGAAGTGCCGTATGTTCCGTTGAGCAGTATGTAATCGGTGCAGTATGGAATTGCAAATGATTTTGTTGTGACAGTTAAGGACATCAGAATATTCAATTTAATTCTTAGCGACATAGTACCAAAAGTGCATCCGCCGCTTATAGTGTACGTTACCTTCCCGATGTCGGTATTATAGTTTGCGTTTGAAGGGAAGGTTGCGGCGGTCAGGTGCATATTTTTGTCAACAGTGCGGGTCACGGAGCCCCCGGAGGTCATTTTGACAAGAGCGGTGTCGCCTGAAGTTCCGATCATGATTACCGTCGCGGGATTGTACTGGCTTCCGGCGTAGAGATTGCACAGCGCATACAGGCGGCCGCCGTAAGCTATACTGAGCGTGCAGGATATATTCTGCATCGTGTACTGATTAAAGGGATTGTGACCATTATTATACATATCCCTTGTGTTGCTTCCGCCGGCAAAATCGAATACCACAAACGGCTCGTAGACTTTGCCGCCGCTTGTGACCGAAACGTTGCCAACTCCCTCGACAAAGCCGTATGTGTTCATGGTTCCGGCGACGGAGACCGTGCCGTTGTTGACAATTTTTCCGTGGGCGCCGGAGGTATGGCCTTCATAACACTGGCTCGGATAACCGATGATTCCCCCAATTGTCAGCGTTCCCGTGACAGTCAGGGTCACGCCTTCGTTTATTGTAAGTGTCCTGTACGTCTTGGCTGAGGTTGCAAAAACCGTTGACGCGGTGTCTGCTGCTCCGTCCTCAGTTGCGGCGTTGGCGTTCTTATACGGTACAAGGAGCGTGACGCCGCTCTTAACGGTCGCGTTCGAGGTCAGCGCCGTGTTCTCGATTATCATGACCGTCTGACCGCTTGAGGCCGCGTTCAGGGCTGCCTCAACGCTTGTGTAGGTCGTGCCTGTGGACATATTCTTCGCCACTTCGGTCTCTGCGGCGAAAACGCCTGAAAGCGCCGGCAGGAACATGACGGCGGCGATAAGGGCCGATATAAGTATAAGCCGTAAATTCTTCTTCATTTCTTAAATTCTCCGTTGCTTATAATTCCTGCGGGGTCCCGAGCCCCGTCTTTGTGTTCAAATAATAATTGCGCATTTTGTCCTGCATGTTGCGGATGCGCAGGATACGTATCGATTCGGTGCAGCCGAACCGCGACCACGGGCAAAGCTTCAGATTAATGCACATGGGCCGCATCGGGCATTGCCCGCAGTTTTCGAAAAATACGCGTTCCTTCCATTTTCCGATGAGGGTATTATCGCGCCCGGGGGAGAAAACGTCGCCGATAACGAGGGTTTCGTCAAAATGCTCGCACTTTGCCACTTTCCCGTCGGGATGGATGACTTCGCAGGTCGCGTTGTCGGCCATGCACCGAACCGATGAGAAATCGGGCCGGAGTACGTCAGGTCTGCCCGCGCCGAGGGACGAGAGCTTGTCCTTTAAAGCGCGGTAAGCTTTTATCTCGTCGCGCCAGTCTTCGAATTCCCCCGCGTCGTTTTCAAACGTGCGGAGAGGCACCGGATAGGCGAAGAAATTTGCGTTTCCGCCGAATTTTCCGCCGAGCAGATCGGCAAGCGACATAAGGTCCCCGAAATTGTCGCGGTTGAGATTGAGCCGCGCCTGCACGGTGATTCCGGCCTCAAGCAGATGGCCGATGTTGCCCATCACCCGCCCGAACGGGTCGGGACCGCCGTTTACGTAATTTTTGGCGCGGTTGTAGACTTCCCGGGTGCCGTCAAGAGTGATCTGCGCCTTCTCCAGATGCCATTTTTCAGCTGCCTCGAAAGCCGTTTCGCGGTCGAAAAGAAAACCGTTGCTGGTGATCCGGGATTTAAACCTGACGCCCGCTTCGCTCAGGCGGTAGCAGATAAGCGTAATGACCTCTTTGCCTAAAAGAGGTTCGCCGCCGAACCAGTTTATATTTACCTTTTCGTTCCCGCACGAGGCGATTATGTGCTCGGCGGTCTTCTCCGCGGTTTCGGGGCTCATTTGCAGTTTTCGCACGCCGGCCTCGTAGCAGTAAAAGCACCTGGCGTTGCAGTCGGTGGTGGTCAGGATGGTATAACCTGTGATATGCGCGTCGCGGGCGCGGAGAGTGCTGACGATCTGCCGGACCGTTTCGGCGAGGGAATTTTCGTCCAGGTCTTCGGGGACAAGAAACCGCTTTTCGATAAGCTGCTCGCGCGTCAAAGGGGAGGAAAGCGAAAGCTCGCCGTTTTCGGCGAGTATCATTTCCCCGGTGAGAGTGTTGTAGAGCAGAGTTCCGTCGTCGGTTTCGGCTCTTATGCAGTTGCGGGTCATGCGGTATCCGGTCCTGGAAGGCTTCGGTGAGCCTAAGATTCGCGCGACTATGCCCGTGGGCGGCATTATTGATTTCATTTGTGTCCCGATAGAACGAATGGGCGGCAGCGCCGCCCATTCGGGAATTGATTTATTCAGACTTCATCTTCCTCTGCCAGTTCATTTGTGCAAGAGCCGCACATCTGTATGTCGCCGCTGGTGCTGAGAATGTCCGCGTCGGGTTTATCAAGCGTAATCAATTCGGTTTCAACCCTGTCATAATTTTTCTTCATTTGAAATTACCTCACTTTCAAATTAACTAGCCGATGCCGCAAGATAGTAGGCGTAAAGAGACTTTGCAATATTTGCGGCTTTTTCATTAGACTGCATTTTGTATGCCCAGCTTAATGCAGAATATGTAACTGTTTTTGTCTCTCCTCCGCAGGTAACTGTAATAGTATATGCCGAGGCAAGATCCTTAGCGGCGATTCCGTTAACCGTCACAATTAAATATTTATCATCTTTTCCTAGTGTAACAGTATAATCGGTTCCGCTCTCAAGCGTTTTTTCTCCGAGTTTGAGTTCAACAGGATCAATATCACTCACTGTTTTCCCGCTTGGCGGTGAGACATGGAAAACAAGTTCCGTCTTAGATTCAAGACTAAGAGAAGCTGTTATTTTGCCGGTGTAAGAACCGGTGGAAGTTGATTTATAGTCTTCCGGGACACTGTCCGGCAACTCTTCTTTCGGATAAACATCATTATTTGAAAGAAGTGTGGAACTGTCTTCTGTATATCCTGTATAGCCAAAATATTTTTCCGCGTATGCTCCGAAATCGAGGATTTTCTTACACAGTTCAACGTCTTTAACGCTGCTTCCGGTTTTGGCAATGGTGTTTTCGCAGTAAGTGCGGACGGAATAATTTACATCCTTAAAGAGAATCCCGTCGTAGTACACTTTAATGTTTACAACATCTCCCATTTCTTTTGCGGCACACTCGGCCACAACGATAGGTTGTTCTGAAATATCAGATGTTCCTGTATTGTCTTTAAAAGCATATTCAACGCTGAATTTGGAGGAATCAAATCCTTCATTTGGATAAACACGGAGATTTACCGCAATACTGTCGTTGGGGGCAATGGATGCTGTAACTCTTGCATAATCTACCGGATGAAGGCTCACATCAACGGAGCCGTCCGTCTGAATCGCTTCCGCGAGGCTGTTGACGAGGGCAAGGCCGTTTATCATAATGTCCGTGCCGCCGGAACAGCTTCTGAGCATAGCAAGGACGTCGCTCTGAAGTATATCTCTTACCTTGCCGCCTTCCACTGCCTCAATTTCGATCATGTAGTCTTCGTTGAGCGTGGCGACCGTCGTGCCTATGGCAAGCTGCGTGCCTTTCTTTACAAGAGCTACAGCGCGCGTGCCCATGTTTTGATTATCACCGAGTGTTTCAAGCACAAGGGCTTCTCTTATTTTCGCGTAGATTGCCTGTCTGTCAGAGAGGTTGTCGATCTTCAGATCGCCCGAGCCTTCAAAGTGCAGATATTCGGTTCCCATCTTGATATACGATCCGTTTTTAAGGATTGCGTAGCTGTCATCGTCAGTTTTCGTTTCGACGTCGATGTGGCTTGCAAATGCCGTCCAGGCGGCTCTCGCGGCGCCTTCGGTGTCGGGCGCGGCAGAGAGAACGTAACCGTTTCTCGAAGCCGTATAAGTGACCTCGTTCTCAAAATCGACAGTCGCGTTGACTTTGGCTGATCCGGTAAAATTATATACGTTCGGTATCCGGCCAGAGAGACTGACGTTGTTGCTGCCGAGGCCTGTCGTAAGCGTCGTGCTGAACGTTCTTGTTCCGCTTATGTTGAGGGACGCGATGTCCTTGAGCATAAGAAGGACCGAAACGGATTCGGTGTTGACTTCCCCGGTTGTCGGAAGAGAAATCGCGACTTTATAGTCGGAAGTGACTGCTACCGAACCGGTATCCCCTGCGGTAAGCTGAAGATATGCCTTGACGTTGTCGGGAACGTCGACTGCCGTGGACGCGACCGCGCATACGCCTAGCAGCATGGCGACTGCCGCAAATACGGCGATGATTCGTTTCATCATTAGTGAAACCTCCTGTTTAACCGGCGGGGAACTCTCATCCGCCGTAATTTTCGTTAAAACATCCGCCGCTTTTTCGCTGGCGGATAATCATTCACTCTATATTATACATCTTTTTTTCGGGAATGTCAAGAAAAAATTGTTTTTTTCGAAAAAATCCGGAAAAATCTTCCTTTATGCCACGTGAAACACGGCAAAAAGTCCGCTCCGGCGCCTTCGCTATTGCTTTTTCGGGAAAAAGATGATATAATATATACACATCGGAAAAGAGGAAAAAAATGAACCTGACGGAGATAAAAGACAGAAAATTCAGCGGCGAGCGGCCGCTGTTCGACAAGGAAAACCTGTATATTGAGAACTGTGTGTTCGAGAACGGAGAGTCCCCGCTCAAGGAGTGCAGAAACATAGAGCTGAACGGCTGCGCGTTCCACTGGAAATACCCGCTCTGGTACGACAGGGACGTTAAGGCGGACAACTGCACCTGGACGGAGTTCGCGCGCGCCGGAGTCTGGTACACGGACGGTGCGGAGATAAGGAACTGCATCATACAGGCGCCGAAAAATTTCCGCCGCTGCAGCGGACTGGTTATCGAAAACACCTTTATTTCCCGCGCCGAGGAGACGCTCTGGAGCTGCGAAAACGTGAAACTGAATAACGTGAACGCGCGGGGCGACTATTTTCTGATGAACAGCAGAAACGTGACTGTAGACGGGCTTTTCCTTGACGGAAACTACTCGTTCGACGGGGTGGACGGCGCGGTAATAAGAAATTCAAAGCTCCTGACAAAGGACGCGTTCTGGAACAGCAGAAACATCACTGTGTACGATTCGTACATAAGCGGCGAATATCTCGGCTGGAACTCGAAAAACCTGACGCTTATAAACTGCACCGTCGAAAGCCTGCAGGGGCTGTGCTATATTGACAATCTCGTGATGAAAAACTGCCGTCTTGTCAACACGACGCTGGCCTTCGAGTACACGAAGGGGGACGTGCAGGTGAGCTCGCGCGTCGAGAGCGTGCTCAACCCTTCCGCAGGGAATTTCTCAATAGACGAGATCGGCGAGCTCATCATAGAGAACGACCGCGTCGACGAAGGCGGATTCACGATAGAGTGCGATAATATCGAGCGGCGCTCAGACAGGCCCGAGTGGCTGAGGGACAGACATGAAATATGATTTCGACACGCCCGTAAACCGTTTCGGCACCGGCTCGGTGAAATGGGACGTAAAAGAGGGCGAGCTGCCCATGTGGGTGGCGGACATGGACTTCAGGACCGCGCCCGAAATTCTCGCGTCGCTTGAAAAAAGGGTGAAGCACGGCATTTTCGGTTACACGGACGTAGAAAACGACTGGTACGAAGCCTATATAAATCACTGGAAAACCCGCCACGGTTTCACGATGCAAAAAGGCTGGCTCATGTTCTGCACCGGCGTCATACCCGCGATTTCCTCGACGGTGCGCAAGCTGACCACCCCGAACGAAAACGTGATCATACAGCCGCCCGTGTACAACATATTTGTGAACTGTACGGTAAACAACGGCTGCCGGGTGCTGGAAAACCCGCTCGTGTACGAAAACGGGCGCTACCGGATGGATTTTGACGACCTCGAGCGGAAAATGTCCGAACCGCAGACCACGCTCATGATCCTCTGCAACCCGCACAACCCCGCCGGGCGCATCTGGAGCGCGGAAGAGCTCGCAACGGTCGGAAGGCTTGCGAAAAAGCACGGAGTAACTGTCATATCCGACGAGATACACTGCGACATCACCGGGCCGGGAAAAGATTACGTTCCCTTCGCTTCTGTGTCCGGGGACTGCCGCGAGGTGAGCGTGACCTGCATGGCTCCGACCAAGGCCTTCAATCTGGCGGGCCTGCAGACCGCCGCGGTCTCCGTGCCGGACCCGTTTCTGAGAAACAGGGTACGCAGAGCGATAAACACCGACGAGGTGGCGGAACCGAACGCCTTTGCCTGTCCGGCCGCCGTCGCGGCGTTTAAAGAGGGCGGTCTCTGGCTTGACGAGATGCGGGAATACGTATCGGAGAACAGGCGTCTCTTTACAGACTGTATTGAAAAAGGTCTTGCTGGCGTGCGCGCCGTAAGGAGCGAGGCAACCTATCTTCTGTGGGTCGACGTATCGGGGATCACGGACGACAGCCGCGGCTTCTGCAGGTTTTTAAGGGCCGAAACGGGCCTGTTCGTCACTCCCGGTGCGACCTACGGCACGGGCGGAGAGGGCTTTGTGCGCATAAACGTCGCCTGCCCGCGGTCATACGTAAGAGACGGGGCGGAGCGATTTGTCAAAGGTACGGAAAAATACCTGAAGGAAAAACGGGTTTAACGCTTGACAAACCCGTTTTTTCATGGTACAATATGTGAAAAAGCCGGGAAGGCCGTTTAAGCGGGGCTGTTAAGTTTTTTCCAAAACCTCGGAAGACAAATAAACACCCGGCAGGCGGAGAATAATGAGCAATAAATCGATACTACAGAACGGGAGCGTCAGCCTTCTGGCTGACAGAGCGGAAAAAACACTGAGCGCGAACGGAAGTTCCCTCAGGTGGCGTACTCTGGAGGAATACAGTTTTCAGATCGGATTGGGCGACAGTATACGCGTGGTCGCATCTGCCGCGCCGGTCTCGGATACCGTCGCAGGAGGGCGCTGGATACGACTGTATGAACATCCGGAAATGACGGTTGAAATCGATTGCTGTCTGGACGACGGAGTGATGATTAAAACCATATCCGTAACCGCGAAGCAACCGTTTGTCTTACGTTATGCCCGCACCGAGACTGCCGCCGTTGCGGATGAGCTGACACGCGGCGGCGAGGGACAGCCCCTGTTCGTAGGGAAAGCCGGCTTTATTGCCGATACCTTTCCCGTTGCCGAAAACGTTATGGACGGGGCGGTGCTGTTTCTGCGGCATGCTCCTTTTGCTGCGCTTCAGGAAGGAGAAACGTTCACATTTTTTCCGGTGGTTTTCGGTGTGGATACGGGAGCCGGTCCGTATGAATGTTTCCGCCGGTTTATTTTGCGGGGACGGCCCCATCCGGGCAACCGTCTGCACGTATACGGCGACTGGGGAGCTCACGACGAATGCGCCGATAACGGAAAGTATCGGCTGAATGAGGAAATGGCTCTGCGGATTCTGAACGATCTGCGGAGGGCAAAGGAGAAAACGGGTCTGACTTTCGACAGCTATGTAATGGACAATTTCTGGTACATGCCGGACAGCTACGACCGTTTTGACGAACGGAACTGGCCGGACGGACCGGACCGGTTCCTTCGGAAACTGAAAGAGATGAACATGAAGTTCGGTATGTGGTTCGACGTGAATCTCCGGATGGTCAATGTTCCCGACAAAACTTTTCTGCGCGGGGGTTCGGACTGCGAGCTCTGCCTCGGAATCAAAACCAACATGGACAGGCTTTTTTCCGCCGTTGAAAAGCACGTCAGGGAGAACGGAGTAAGAATTCTCAAATTTGACTTCGCCATTTTCGGCTGCGACGATCCGGCTCACGGCTTCCATTCGCAGAGGCATACGGCCTCCAAAGGGCCGGCTGCACGGGATTTCATCGCCCGTATTAATAAAATACGGTCGGATTATCCGGATCTTCAGGTGCTGGCCTATAACGGATTCACGACGGAAATGCATTATATTTCATCGGTTGACCCCAATCGGGGAGGGTGGGCGATCTCGCCTTTCTGGGCGCTGTACGTCGATTATCTTTACTGCGGCGATCCCCGCCCGGCGGAACGGCCCGCTCCGCTGGAAAAATCCATCATACACTATACGGATTGCATGATGGAGAAGTTTGCAGATTCGCTCTTCCCGCGGGAGGCGATTGACGATCACGGCACCATGATCGGTTACACAAACACAATCTATTACCTGCAGAAAAGGCCGCTGCGCGATTCATACGTGATGAATATAGTCCGGGGAACGGGTAAGATCCATCTATACGGCGAGACAGGACTGCTGGATGACGCAGACTGGGAGTTTCTTGCCGGAGCGGAGAAGCTGTTTGAATTTGTCTGCCGGGCGGACTGCCGTACGGAAGCCGTTCTTGACCGCCCCTCGAGAGGAACGGTTTACGGCTATGCAAACACCTGCGGCGACCGGGGCGTGGTTACGGCCGTGAACACGACCGCAGAGGAACAGAAAATCGTTGTCGGTATTCCGGGACGACTGAAATGGAAAAGAATATATCACGCCGGCCGGTGGCAGGATGAGCCGCCGTCTCTGACGGAAGGCCTGACCGCTGTTGTGGAAGCGTTCGGGATCGACGTGTTTGAGTGGGAGCGGACGGGGAAACCGGAGGAGACGGGCCCGTTTGACGCACCGATTGCCGCGCAGCCCGCAGGAGGATACGTGGAAGCGGACGCCGGCACCGAAGTGGAAATCACGCTGCCTTCCGGCTGTGAAAAAATCGGCATACGCTTTCTGAACGACGGTCTCTCTCCGATGCGGGGCCCCAACGAGGAACGCAAACAGCTGAAAATCACAGCCCAAGGCGGAGAACTTCGGCGTACGGACAACACCGTGATCTGGAGCGGGATATCGTTTGCGGTTTATGAAGTTGCCGGCGAAGGGGAAAACGTGCGCGTGCGCTTTGCAAACGGAAGCGGGGAGCATTTAATACTTCACTGGCAGGATATGACGCACGGCATGTGTACGTGAACCCCCTGATACGACAGAACAGGTGAGTACTATGAGAAACAGAAGAAAGAATAAAAAACACGGCATTCCCGCGCTGCTGATTTCGGCAGTCATGATTTTATGCGGCTGCGCGGGCGAAAAAAATCCTGACACAACGTCCGGCACGTCGAAAGGAGACGACATAATGAGCACAGAAAAATCGACGCCGGCCGTACCCGACACGACATACGTTTACGAAAATCTCCCGGTCATACCCGAGACGGTTTTCCCGCAGAGGGAGATAATAGTCGCGGACGCGGTAGCGACAAACCCCGGATACGGAGCCGATCCGACAGGAGAGAAAAACAGCAGGCGGGCGATCCAGAAAGCGCTTGACGACGTTTCGGAGGCCGGAGGAGGGACCGTTTATCTTCCGGCGGGAAAATACATGGTTGACGGGAGCATAAAAATACCGCCGTTCGTAACGCTGCGCGGAGACTATAACTACTCTGAGGACGGGGGATACGGCACCGTCATTCTGGACCGCCAGAAGAGCACGACGGACTGCGGCCAGTCGCTGTTCATTCTCGGAGGCAGCGGCGGAGTGCGCGGGATCACCGTGTATTATCCGGAGCAGGATATTGACAACGTAAAGCCGTATCCGTTTACGTTCTACACTACCGGGCAGGGGACGTCGTATATGCTTTCGACGGTCCAGGACTGCACCGTGATCAACGGATACGCGGGCATAGGAGCGTGCGTAGCGACAGCAAATCCGCACGAGCAGTTCACGGTGGAAAATCTTCGGGGCACTTTCCTGTGCAGGGGGGCGGAGGTCTATAACCAGGCCGACGTCGGAACGTGGAAGAATCTGACAGTTTCCCCGAAATACTGGGCGCAGGCGGGCGCGGAGTACGGCGCGCCGTCCTATGAGAGAATCGCGGCTTACACGCGCGAAAACTGCACCGGTCTCATTCTCGGGGATCTTGAGTGGACCGAATTTGCCAATATAGACATAAGCGACTGCGAAACGGGTGTAAGAATAGTCAAGGGTCAGCGTATAGAGTTCGCGGGCTCGCTTTTCGATTTCCGCGTAACAGGCTGCCGCAAGGCTCTTTCCGTCGAATCAATCGATTCAAGATGGGGTATGGTTATTGCCCGTTCGTCGTTTGAGGGGAGCGAGTGGGCGATAAGGAACAATTCCGGCGGCATTGTGAAGATGACCGCCGTGGACACCGTCGGCAAGGTCGGCGGCACCGGAGAAATTTCGGTCGATAACGACGCTGATCTGACCGGCATAACGACAGATTACGAACGGGTTTATCCTGTACCGCAAAAAAATCTCTATGTGCTCGACGGGAAGGAAGAAAAAGGAATAAAGGACATATCGGGAAAGCTTCAGCAGCTGCTGGACGAAGCCGGAGGGACCGGCGGGATCGTTTATCTGCCCGCGGGCTTTTATCTGCTGAAAAAGCCCGTCAGTGTCCCGGCGGGAGTCGAGCTGCGCGGTTCGTCGTCGTTGCCGACACGTTCCCAGGGAGGACTTGAGCGCGGGACCGTTATACTGACCGACTACGGCATGGACACGGGGCCGGAAGACGCGGCGCTTGTGACGCTCGGCGGAGACGGAAGCGGAATAAACGGACTTAAGATAGCGTTCTTCAAGAACGGCCCGACAGTCTGCAAATCCACGCCGTACGCGGTCAGGGGAAACGGAAAGGGCGTTTACGCGGTGAACTGCAGCATAGTAGCCTCTGCCTACGGCATAGATTTTTCCGGATGCGACGGGCATTTAATAAAAAAGATAACCATATGTTGCTATAAAAATTCCATACTTGCCGGCGGAAAAAACGGAATGATCGAGGGCTGCCTGCAGAACGGGACGGCGATCGTCCGGCATAAACTCCCGAGAACTGCCGGATGGGTAACGGAGGGCGAGGTGTTCGATAAGCTCTTCAACCCGGTCACAAGGAAGGACTGCACTTTCATAACCGTAAGAAACGCGGACGGAGAGAGCATACTGAACACGTTCTGCTACGGATGCGCGGGGTTTGCGGTCTGCGAGGACAGCACGGACGTCCTCATCTGCAATATCGGAGCGGACAATCTGGGCGGCGATTTTCTTGCGTTCAGAAGCTCTGACGGCACGGGGGTCAATCTGATGAGATGGAACGGAAATCCGGTCGGGGACAACGTTTCGTCCGATTTCCGTCTGTACAACCGCATTACAATAAACGACAAACACGAGCCTAATCAGTAAAAGGCGGGGAAATGGCAAGGATAACAAAGAAACAGCTCAGGCGGATAGAGCACTGCGAAAAGGTCTTCGATAATCTGACTGAAAAGGTCGAGAGCCTGAAAAAAGCGATCACAGAACTTGAAAGCGCTCGCCCGCTTGTAAAAGAACTTGAGGAATATTACGCCGGAGAGTGGAGAAAAGACTTTGAGGCCGATGAAAAAGGCCTCCT
The DNA here is from genome assembly GCA_017618795.1 of Clostridia bacterium. Taxonomy (GTDB): domain Bacteria; phylum Bacillota; class Clostridia; order Oscillospirales; family CAG-272; genus Colimorpha_A. The sequence continues at coordinate 15,566 of JAFZTO010000087.1, forward strand.
TCCGCCGGATCTGAAACGCGGAGTGCTCTCGGAGGACGGCATATACAATCTGCTTGAGGAAATAAACGAACTGGAAAAAACCGGCCGCTGAGAGGGGCGAAAGCCCCTTTTTCGCGGGTTTTTTGAGCAGACAGCAAAAAAATTTTAAAATCGCTTGACAAAGACAAAAAAACGTGGTATAATATTGCAATGTGACAGGAGATAGGCCGGAGTGGCGGAATAGGCAGACGCAGGGGACTTAAAATCCCCCGGTAGATGATATCATACCGGTTCGAGCCCGGTCTCCGGCACCAATATCGCGGGGTGGAGCAGTTGGTAGCTCGTCGGGCTCATAACCCGGAGGTCGAGAGGTTCAAGTCCCTCCCCCGCAACCAAAGGCATCTCCGTCGGGGGATGCCTTTTTCTGATCCCAGCGATTTGTTTTGCCGTTTTACACATAAGAAAACGGAGCCCCGATTTTAACGGACACGCCGGGGCAGAGAAAAATGCGAACGGTTCGGTCTGATGGATATTAGGATAGCGAAAAACGCCGGTTTCTGCCCGGGCGTCAAACGCGCCGCGGAGTTTGTTTACGGGCTTGCGCGCAATACGTCGAGAGGCAGAATATACACGCTCGGCGAGCTGATACACAACAACGAGGTCCTTCGGGATCTGCGGAGTCTGGGAGTGGAGGCTCTCGGCGAAAACGAGTTGATTGAGAGGGCGGAGGCTGCAGACGCCGGATGCCCCGTCACAGCAGTTATAAGGACGCACGGAGTTCCTGACGGGACCGAGAGGCGGCTGCGCGAGATCACCGAGCGCAACCCGTTCTTCAGGCTGCGCGACATGACCTGCCCGTACGTTAAGAAGATCCACGGAATCGTGGAGGAAAATCCCGACTGTCACGTCATCGTGTCGGGTGATCCGGAACATCCGGAGGTTAAAGGCATAGTCAGTCGTGCCGTCAGCTATAGCGTTGCGGAAAACGCGGACGATCTTGACGGGATCGATGCCGGCGGGAGACAGGTCATACTTGTTTCGCAGACCACTCAGAACCGCAGAAACTGGGACAAAATCAGAAAAGAGTTTGAAAAACGCTTCCCGGACGGGCTGATTTTCGATACCATCTGCAGCGTGACCGAGAAAAGGCAGCAGGAGGCCGCGGCGCTCAGCGGGGAGTGCGATGCCGTCATCGTCATAGGGGGCAGACAGAGCTCCAACAGCAGAAAGCTATACGACATAGCGTCGGAGCACTGCAGAAACACGTTTTTTGTCGAAAGCGCAGAAGACGTGCCAGAAAATGTTAATCAATTCCGGAAAATCGGAATTACTGCCGGGGCGTCAACGCCGGACCGGCTGATAGAGGAGGTATATAAACAAATGAGCGAAAAGAAAGAAAACTTCGCCGAACTGCTTGAAAGTGCGTTCAAAACATTACATACAGGGGAAACAGTAACGGGTATCGTATCCGCAATATCGGGCAACGAGCTGCACATCGATCTCGGGGTCAAGCTGACGGGCGTCATCACCGCAGAAGAGGCATCTAGCGATCCGAACGCAAAGCTCTCCGATCTGTTCAAGATCGGTGACGAGATCGAAGCTATCGTTATGAAGCTCAACGACCGCGAGGGAGTTGCGGAGCTTTCAAAGCGCCGCGCCGACGCCCGCATCCACTGGAAAAAGATCGCCGACGCGGTTGAGAGCCGCGAAGTGCTTGAGGGAACGGTCACGCAGGCCGTTTCGCAGGGCGTCATAATCTCGTTCGAGGGCTACAACGTCTTTATTCCCGCTTCCCAGTCGGGAGTCGCAAAGGACGAGGATCTGAACACGCTTGTCGGACAGACGACGCGCTTCCGCATCCTTGAGGCGGACGAGCGCAAGAAGAGAGCCATCGGTTCCATTCGCCGCGTTCTTAACGCCGAGAGAAGGGCCAAGGCCGCCGAGCTGTGGGCAAACATCAAGGAGGGCGACTGGTTTGACGGTACAGTGCGGACCATCGTTCCTTACGGAGTGTTCGTTGATCTGGGCTACGGGGTTGACGGAATGGTTCACATTTCCGAACTCTCATGGGGCCATCTGAGAAAGCCGTCCGACATCGTGAAAGTCGGGGATCAGATCCGCGTTTACGTTAAAAACGTCGACCTGGAGAGCAAGCGCATCTCGCTGGGCTACAAGACCGAGGGTACAAACCCCTGGAAGATATTCAAGGATAACTATGCCCTGAACGACATCGTAAAGGTCAAAGTCGTCAACGTCATGCCCTTCGGCGCCTTTGCCGAGATCA
>JAFZTO010000088.1 GCA_017618795.1 Clostridia bacterium
ATTTTAATGACTTATCCCAGGAAATCCGCCGTTTGTTTCTACTATCGATAAGAGTTTTTCTTTTCCCTCTTTGTGGCAATAATCATAAAAAGACTCACCTGCGCAAGAAGAATCGTAATCGTTCTTCATGCCCTCATTTGCACGCGATATGAAAAGAGGAGCCGGCGGCTCCTCTTTTCATATCGGTGGAGATGGTGGGATTTGAAGTGTACCCCTTGTCAAGGACAATTTTGATTTTTAAGGGTTAAATTTTTAACCCGGATATGCTATAATGGTATTGCTTTCCCTATGAGGGGGATAGGGCAACGCTGGGGAGCGACCCGAGCACCTCACCGGGTTTCCGAAGGCAGTACTGTGAGGTGCTGCCTCATTTTGTACTGCCTTCCCGGAAACCTAAGGCGTTAAACCCCGGGGGCCGGGGCAGAGCCCCGGGAATAAGGATTCTTGGAAATCCCTCTGGTCAGAGGATAACAGCCTGTATCCAGATATTGTTTATATTCTACCGGAGACAGCTTTTCAAGTTCCCACTGGTACCTGTCGTTGTTGTAGTAATCCATCCAGTCATCAACCGTCGCACGCACCTCTTCGAAGGTATGAAGTTCGGCCAGTATACCGACAATCTCATCCTTCATATGTCCGAAGAAACTTTCCTGAGGGGCATTGTCCCAGCAGTTTCCGCGCCGGGACATCGATTGCACGAATTCAGCATCTTTCAGCTTTGATATGAACGCGTTGCTTGTATAATGACATCCCTGATCGCTGTGGACTATGGTCTCATTGTCAAGCTCGGCTCCGTATTTTTCGCAAAGCATATCTACAGTCTCAAGCACGAAATCCACCTGCAGACTGACACTTACCTGATATGCCAGCTCTTCATGTGTACAGGCATCAAGGATCGTGGATAGATAGCATACTCCGCCACGGTAAAACAGATACGTAATGTCTGTAAGAAGGACATGGCGCGGCACTGATGGTTTGAAGCAACGATTTACAACGTTGGGCGCTACGTGGCTGGTTTTCATCATTTGCGCCATACGCCGATACGGATTTTCACGCCTGAACGGGCAAAAAAGGCCGTATTTCTTCATCAGACGCCGTATTTTTTTCAGATTCATCACTACGGGAGGAACCTGGTGCAGCAGCCGCATATATATGCTCCTCGCGCCTTTCTTGTATCCTCTGAACTCGTACGCCGCCTTGATTAGCGCGAAATCCGCAAGATCCCTGTCCTCGTCTTCCTGACGTTTCGGAGCGGCTTCCATCCAGGCATAGAAGCCTGATCTCGACACTCCGGCTGTCCGGCACAGAAGACTGATGCTCAGAAGATTGTCGTCCTGACGTATCGCCTCGAAAATTATGCGGTACTTTACTTCTGCCGGTGCCTGGATTCCCATTCTTTCCGGGCCTCCGTATCTGCCGCCTGAATTTTTTTTAAAAACTCAACTTCCTGACGCGTATACGCAAGTTCATTCTCAAGCAGCTTCAGCCTTTGCTCGAAAGTCTCCTCTCCTGTTTTCGGCGGACGGCGGTAATTTTCGCTACGAAGATCCGAGAATCCTTCAGATCTTTTGGCTTCTTTATTCAGCGTATGAGATAACCCGCTGATCCTGCTCTCGCCGAGAATATCCGGATCGATCCCGTTCCTTCGGAGAACCTCAGCCAGCGGTATGCCAGACATCTTCTCCTCATACGCTTTCTTGCGAAACTCCTCGGTAAAGCAAACGGTGTAAGCCGTGACTCTTTTCACGTTCGCGTTATACCGAAGAACTTCAATTGCTTTCCTGGTTAACGGATGTGTGTGCGTCTTCTTTGTTTCCATGTCTTTGCCTTTCCGTCCTTACCGACATGGATACAGTATACCACAAAAACCAGCTCCTGTAAATGTCCATTCCTATGGGGTGTCCCTTAATTTCTCTGTCCACTCAGCAGGGACCCCTTAAAATAGGTATGTCCATTTTACAGGGTACAGTTTAATTCGCACCCATAAAAACGGACAGAAATCCGGTTTCGGAGGTTGAATTAATGTTTTTTTATCAGGAGATCATCAGTTAAAATCATACAGACCGGAAGATATCTGAGTCATCGGGACACAGAACATATCAAAAATCCCGGTCACAAATTCGCGTTCGTAAGTCCAGCGTCCGCGACGTGTTATCCTGCCGTCGCCGAACACAGAATACCATGCAGTGCTGTCTTCGCTGATGTCAGTTTCTCCATCCTTGCATACCGCAAAGCAGAAAGAGGGCGTTTCAATGTTTTCCGTAGGATTTACGTCGCATCTGTATTTTGAGCTTACCGTATAAAGGCCCTGATCGTCGGGGGCTGCGGCGCATTTTTTCAGGAAACCGAGCGCGTCTTCTCCCGTCAGAACCCGTTTGCCGCCCGATTCGGATATAACCACTGTGTTTGTTTCTCCCGGCTGAGTGCTGAATCCGCCGTAATTGTCGGTTCGTTCGTCTGCCGCGTAGGAGTAGGCGTATTTGTAGGCAGCGAAGAGCGCGAACTGCTCCGCGGTCAGCCGGTTTTCGCTCTTTTTGTCTCCGCACCAGGCGGTCCCGTCACGGAAGACGCAGTATCTCTGCCCGTCATATTCGAACTCGACGTATATCATTTCCGGAACGGCCCCGAGTTTTTCATCGGTTTCAGAGTAACCCAGCGGAAGAATGATGTCCTCGAACGCACCGAAGACCGCGGGGGAAGTGACGTAATACCGGCGATAAATGATTTCGCCGGGAGCGCCGAGGATGATTTTCAGATCTTTTCCGCCTCTGAAAATATAAGGGGTCTCATACTCTCCATGGCCGATGGAAATGAAATCGGTAAACTTATAGATCTCTTTCGGTTTTACGGTCTCGCCGACAGCTACCCCGGTCGAATCGTAAACGCGCAAATGAACGATCCCGTCGGCGGCATATTGTTGTGCGGTCTCCTGAAGTGTATCGCCGTCGCCGGTTTCTTTTACCGGAAGAAGGTAGGATGAGTAATCGGCGGCGTCGCATTCGACGTAAACGGGGTCTGGCGCTGTCTCAGGCGGCTCGGTCTGCGCCGAAGAAGAATCGCTCGTGACGCCCGGGTCTTTCGCACACGAGGCAAGCAGTAAAGCAAGGCAGAGAAAGAGGAATAATGCAGAAATTATTATCAAAACAATAATTCGATTTTTCGACGTTTTCATCGATTCCACCTCGCAAACCCGTTAA
>JAFZTO010000089.1 GCA_017618795.1 Clostridia bacterium
AAATGTACTCGAAAGGCAATCTTGAAGAATACATTCAGAATATGAAAGAACTTCTCAACGGCGATATTGTTAAGTATTTCCCGGAGGGAACCTATGAAATCGGGGACGAGGAAAGAGTTATCCTCAGCATGATATCCGATTTCGAAACCCTTCCTCTGAAGGAATTTCAGAGCAAACACCGCCTTGAATACGGCATAGGCGTCGACTGGACAAATTACAATCCGACGGATGAACCGGGAATGTGAGACAATAAAGACCGTTCGCCGCACCCCCGCAAATGAACAGACAGAATGGACGTTTTTGACGCGATTTTCACAAGGCGCAGCACGCGCTCATACAGACCCGACCCGGTGGACGCCGGGACCTTAGACAAAATACTGCTTGCCGGGCGGCACGCCCCGTCGGGAAGCAATTCCCAGCTCTGCCACTTCCTGGCAGTCACCGACCCCGCCGTCATCGACACACTCGCCGGCCTCGTGCAGCAGGCCTTTTCCCGCATGGAGACAACCGAAAACACCTACATAAGCCTCCGCTGGTCGATAAAACAGTCGAAAAAAGGCGCTTACCGCTTCTGTTATAACGCGCCGGCGCTTATAATCATCGCAAACAGGGAAGATTACGGCAACAACGTGGCAGACTCGGCCGTTGCCGCGGAGAACATAATGATCGCCTGCAACGCCCTTGGTCTCGGAAGCTGTTACATAAACCAGCTCCGCTGGCTGAACGGCGACCCGGCACTGAGCGAATATCTTCGCTCGCTCGGAATGGCAGAAAACGAGCGCGTGTACGCTTCTGTCATCCTCGGTTATCCCGACACAGCGGACGGCCTGCCCGAAAGGACGCCCCTGCCCCGCACGGGGAACCTTGTCACATATATTCCCGCAAAAAAATAAGACACCCCCGCCGGAGTTATTTTCAGCGGGGGATTTTAAAAGAATTCTTTTATTTCCCGCTACAGGTTGCAAAACCCCTTGCGTTGTGATATAATATTATAGGGATAATATGTATATTAATCTGCTCTTCAAGGAGAAACAAACGCTTATGATAAACATCGCCATTGACGGCCCGTCTGGGGCGGGCAAAAGCTATCTCGCAAGACAGGTCGCGACCCGACTCGGCTACATCTACGTCGACACCGGCGCTCTCTACCGCGCCATAGGTCTGCACATGCTCGACAGGGGCATAGACCCGTCCGACCGCGAAAAGGTCGTCGCTGAGCTTGAGAACGTCACGGTTTCGTTCGTCCATAAAGACGGCGAGCAGCACGTGCTCCTCAATTCTGCGGACGTGAACTCGCTCATTCGCACGCCTGAGGTCTCCATGGCCGCCTCCGCGGTATCGGCTGTCCCACAGGTGCGCGCCTTTCTGCTCGGCCTTCAGAAGGACATAGCCGCAAAAGAGAACATCGTCATGGACGGCCGCGACATAGGCACTGTCATTCTTCCGGACGCGCAGGTCAAAATATTTCTGATCGCCTCCGACGAGGCGCGCGCAAAACGCCGCTTCCTGGAGCTTACCGAAAAGGGAACAGTCACCACCCTTGAGGAGGTGCAGGCCGATATGGCGCGCCGCGACAGAAACGACAGCACCCGCGACGTTGCACCCGCCGTCCCCGCTCACGACGCCGTTATTCTCGACAATTCCGATCTTGACAGGGAAGGGACCGTGCTTGCCGCGCTGCGTATCATAGAGGAAAAGCTGAAATGAACGAAACAACGGCAATTACGCCGATCCCCCCTAAAAAGCCACGCTTCTGGTACCGGTTCATGTACTTTCTCGTCGCCGGTCCCGCGAGATTTTTCCGGCGCGTGAAGGTCACGGGCACGGAGAACGTCGACCCGAACACAACATATCTGCTCTGCTCCAATCACATTGCCGCCGACGATCCGATAGCCATAGGCGCGGTGATGAAAAGGGAACTGCGCTACATGGCGAAAAAGGAACTGCTCCGCATACCGCTCGCAGGCTGGTTCCTGCGCTCGCTCGGCGCATACTCCGTGGACAGAAAGGGGGCCGACGCGGGGGCCGTCAAGCGCACCATAGAGTTCCTGAAGGGCGGCTGTTCCGTGCTCATGTTCCCGCAGGGACACCGCCAGCCGGGGAAGCTCCCGAGCGAAACCAAACCCATGCCGGGATGCGCCATGATCGCACAGCGCGCGGGGGTGCCTGTTCTTCCTATTTTATTATATATGAAGGATTTCAAGCGCCGCCCCTTCCGCCGCACCTTTATCCATATAGGCAAACCGATCCCGATCGACGAGATAGTCGCGGCCAACACGGTCAGCTACAGCGAAGGCACAAGGCTGATTTTCTCCCGCATAACCGGGATGGAAGCGCTTTTTACGGAGAAAAAGTAGATTTTTGTAAAACTGAGTGTACATGTGTTGCCGTCCGTACTTCCTGATATAGTTCGAGCGACAGTATACAAAAATTCTTTGCCTTCTTTCTTCCGGGAAAGAAGGGGAGGCGGAACATGAAAGATTTTTTTCCAATAATTCTCGGCAGCGACGAGAACGCATACGGCAACTGCCGGCTTTTTGCCGAACTTATCGACGAAAAGCCGCTTATAATGTGCTCTTTTCAGCTCTACGCGACAAGACACAGCGACATCCTTGACTGCATAGTCACCCCGAACTTCGATACAGACACGGTGTTCGTTTCCGCTCTGCTGTCCGTCCTGCGCGAGAAAAAGAAATATTACAAAAACGTGGCGGTCATACCTTGCTCTGACAGATACCTTCAGCTGCTCTCCATTCATTACGGCGAGTTTGAAGGTCTTATAGCCAACAGCTTCATTTCCCCCGATCTGCTCGGCCGGCTCGACACCAAGGACACTTTCTACGCGCTGTGTGAAAGCCTCGGCCTCGACTATCCGAAGACCGTCGTCGCCGGAAAAGACGAGTGGGGAAACGCGCTGTCGGAAACGGGCCTTAAATTCCCGCTTGTCGTCAAGCCGGAAAACAGCAACGGCTACGACTATCTTCACGCGCATTTCGACGGCAAGAAAAAGGTCTATTTCGTAAATTCTCCGGACGAGTACGGTCAGATAATAAAGAACATGTCCTCCTCAACCTTCGCCGGAAAGCTGATAATCCAGGAATTTATTCCCGGAGGGGACGAATACATGCGGGTGATGAACTGCTATTCCGACAAAAACGGGAAAGTGAAGTTCATGTGCCTCGGCCAGCCTGTCCTTGAGGAGTACGCCCCCGCCACCATAGGCAACTACGCGGCGATAATATCCCGCTCGGACAGAGAGATATACGAAAAAATCGAAAATTTCCTGAACGGTCTCGGCTACGTCGGTTATTCGAACTTCGACATGAAATTCGACCGCCGGACCGGAAAATACATGCTCTTTGAGATAAACCCGCGCATGGGACGCTCGTCATACTTCGTGCGCGGCACGGGGCGCAACCTGATGGAGTACGTAATGCGCGACGTCCTCGGCAGTCTGCCGGACGGAACGACGTACTCAGACGCCGTTTCACTCTGGACCGAAATACCGAAATGCACTCTGCTGAAGTACGTGAAAAATCCGGAACTGAAAAAGGAAATAAAGTCGCTCTACCGCAAGAAGAAGGTGTGCAAAACCCTTTTCAACCCCGCCGACCGCGACTTAAAGCGCAACCTCGCGATAACAAAGCGCTATTACTCCTTCATAAAGGCGTACAGGAAATTCTATTTTGAAAAAGACGGCTGACAAAAGGTAAAAACAGATGAATTACCGAACTGAACACGACTCAATGGGCTCTGTCGAGGTGCCTTCAGACGCTCTCTGGGGCGCACAGACGCAAAGGAGCCTTAACAATTTTTCCACAGGCCTGAAGGACGGACGCGAACGTATGCCCGATGGAATACTCTCCGCGCTGCTGACGCTTAAAAAAGCCTGCGCTCTGGCAAATCACGAGCTGAAGCCCGAAAAAATGACAGACGAGAAACTGTTTGCCGTTCTTTCGGCATGCGAAAAAGCCGAAAACAGCGAATTTCCGGCGCTTTTCCCTCTTTCCGTCTACCAGACCGGCAGCGGAACGCAGACAAACATGAACGTAAACGAGGTCGTGGCAAACATCGCGGAAAAAACCGCCGGCCGCCGCATTCTTCACCCAAATGACGACGTGAACATGTCGCAGTCGACCAACGATCTTTTCCCGTCCGCTCTTCTGATCGCCGCCTCCGCCGTCCTGAAGGACCTGATAAAAAGCATTTCGGCGCTTGCCGGCTCATTCCGTGAGCTTGAGGAAAAATACACAAACATTGTAAAACCCGGCCGTACCCACCTGCAGGACGCCGTGCCTCTCCGTTTTTCCGACGAGGTCAGCGGCTGGCGCGGATCGCTTGAACGCGATCTGATCCTGCTTGAAAAAGCGCTTGAACAGCTTGCTTTTCTGCCGGTGGGCGGCACCGCCGTGGGGAACGGCGCAAACTGCCCGGAAGGTTTTGACAGACTTGTCTGCAGGTTTGTT
>JAFZTO010000090.1 GCA_017618795.1 Clostridia bacterium
ATATACAAACGGGCGGCTTTTTTTATCGCATGATATTATTCCGAGCCCCTCGAGCGCCTTGAGCTCCTTCCATGCCTTGTAGCCCGCAAGCCTGTTCAGGCGCGCAAATTCTTCCGCTGCAAAGCAATCCACGGGAATTTCGGCAAGTCCTGCAAAATCCTCGGCGCTGTTCAGAAAAATATCCCTCACAAACGCTACGGGAAATCTTTCCGCAACGTCAAAACTTTCCCTGCCCCTGCGCCTGCGCTTTAAGCGGTATTCCTTGACCTCAAGCATGATTATGCGGAACGACAGATTTCCGCTGCCGACATATTCGGATATCTTCATCGTCTCGGTCAGAATGTCGGACGGCCTTCCTTTTCTGCTTGAGACGTGAAGTCTGTCCGGCGCCCCGTCTCCCCCGATATATGAGAAAACCGTTTTTGCCGCGACCGGAAAAACGACCGTCACGGGATAATCGCGCAGAAAAACCCCAAGCTTCTTTTTCAGATTGGAAAAAGATCTTGTTTCTATCTCGGTTATCTTCTCCCCGTCAAAAACGTCAGCCACAAAACCGTTTAAGACAACCTCGTGATGCGAGGGGTCCGGATCGATGTAATTCTTGAGGGCGAGATGAAGCGCGCTTTCGTTCAGAGTGCCTATATCGTTGTTTTCTCTCATTTTCAAGACAAAAGGCCCGCGCGGCGGGCCGTATGTTCAGATAACGTACCGACGGTATTTTTCGGGAAGTTCCGTACCGTCTATGGACGCGGTCATAACAAAATCTATCGGGTGAGTTTCTGTAAAGCTGATTACGCAGTCAAGAAATCTGCAGAACTCGCAGACGTCTCCGCCGCATATCTTCAGACCTGAATCAATGAAAATGTCGGTCACGTCGTAATTGCTGCCGTAATTCCCCGCGACAAAGCCGTAAAGCCTGTCGGCGTTGTTTATCATATATTCGTCAGTATCGAGAAGCCTTGCCTTGTGGGTTATTTCGTGAATCAGCTTTCCTCCCTTCTCGATAACGACGACGGAACCGTCCGTCTCAGCAGTTCTTCTGTTTGCCATTTCAACGATGGTTTTGGTTTTACCAGAACCCTTCAGTCCGACAATTAATTTCAGCATTTTTTCCTCCGGAAATATTAATATATTCTTTTAAGCAGTTCGGCGCGGAGCTTTTCGTTTTGAGCTCCCGGCTTGCCGAGCAGAGCGTACATGTTGTTCTTGTATCCTTCAACGCCGGGCTGGTCGAACGGATTGACGCCGAGCGTGTAGCCGGAAACGCCGCAGGCAAACTCGAAGAAATATACGAGATATCCAAAATCGGCGGCGGTTCTCCCGTCGAGTTCCAGCACCATATTGGGGACTCCACCGTCCGTATGCGAGATCACGGTGGCAAGAAAAGCGCTGCGGTTGACCTCGTGCATCGTTTTCCCGGAAACGAAATTCAGACCGTCCGTATTCCCCGGATCATCCGGTATGATGAATGGCTTCGGATCGCACTTTATGTCGATCACAGTTTCGAAAATATTGCGCTCGCCCTGCTGTATATACTGTCCGAGCGAGTGAAGATCGGTGGAAAAAACAACGGATGCCGGGAAAAGCCCCTTGCCGTCCTTGCCCTCGCTTTCTCCGAAAAGCTGCTTCCACCATTCGTTGAACGTCAGCAGCGCGGGATCGTATGAGACGAGTATTTCGGATTTTTTGCCGCTTCTGTACAGAATATTGCGCACCGCCGCGTATTTCATAGCGTCATTGTCGCTGAAATCCGTGCCGAGCAGACGTTCTCTTGCCGAACGAGCTCCGCCCATCATTTCACCGATGTCGATCCCGGCAACGGCAATTGGGAGCAGACCGACGGCGGTCAAAACCGAATATCTGCCGCCTATGTCGTCCGGAACGACAAAGGTTTCGTATCCCTTTTCCGTCGCAAGTTCCTTCAGTTTTCCCTTTTTTGCGTCGGTCGTGACGAAAATCCTTTCGCGTGCCCCGTCAGATCCGTATTTTTTTTCGAGCAGTTCCCTGAAAACCCGGAAAGCCACGGCGGGTTCTGTCGTCGTGCCTGATTTTGAGATGACGTTTACGCACACATCTCTCCCTTCGCAGAGCGAGAGAAGCTCGTTTATATATCCGGAGTTGATTCCGTTGCCGGCGAAATAGATATCCGGCGTATCCTTTTTAAGCGCGTTGTACAGCGGCGACTTCACAAATTCCACGGCCGCGCGCGCTCCGAGATACGAGCCTCCTATTCCGATAACGATAAAGACGTCGCAACTGCTCTTTATTTTCTCGGCCGCCTTGCCGATTCTTTCGAATTCCTCTCTGTCGTACCTGACCGGCAGATCGATCCATCCGCGGAAATCCGCTCCGACTCCGGTCCCTTCCACAAGAGTTTTTTTCGCTCTGACAACCTCGCCGCCTATTTTGCTCATCTGTTCATCGGTGACAAAATTCCCGAGGTATCTGCATGACAGTCTTACGCTCATATCAGTCAGTTTCTCCTTTGCATTACAAATATTTTATCACATGTTTCCCCGTTTTGCAATAGAAAAAAGCATTTTAACATTTTATTAACCGTTTCAGGCGGATTCGTTCATTCGCAGCGCGGTACTTCCGTTATCGGCGGACGGTGATCCTCGAATATCTGCGCGTCCGTCAGGCCGAAATACCTGAACCTGTCTTTGCCTGTCAGATCAAATGTCATATCGTAGTGCAACGGCCTTCCTTCGACGAAAACAATATTCCACGAATGAGCCGTATTCCGCTCGTCGGGAAGGCACTCGACGCAGAGACAATCAACTTGAAGCATATCAAGAAGATATTTCACGGTTTTGGCAATCCCCTCGCACACTCCGATATGATTGCAGAGAACGCCGTATATCTCATGGGAAAAATTCCGGTACGCGGAGGTGTAAACGACGTTGCGGAGGATAAAATCGTGAACAAACGCGACTTTTTTCCTGTCGTCTGATCCAAGGGCCGGGTGAATTATCCTTTCAGCCGTCCGTTCTATCGTGCTTTCTATCGGCTGAACCGCCTTCCGTTTAAAAGAATACTCCGGGAAAATCGCCGTGCCTTGCGCGTCGCCGGATGCTGATACGCCCTTCAGCCAGAATATCTCCGGATGATCGAGCCTTACGGCTTTCAGGAGCTCAAGCGACTTTTTGCGCCCGAAAGGCACCGCAACGCGGTCCTCAAAAGCTGCCGTCGCGGTATATATTTTCATATATGCGCGTGCCTCTTCTCTTTCAAGGCGCGACAGGTAATAATCCGTCATAATCCCTCCGTAAAGAATATTTTACCATATTTCGCGGCAAAAGTCAACAACCAGGTTGACAAACCGGAGGAAATATGGTAAAATAATTAGATAATCAGAATGAAAGCAACGGAAAAAGACAATGGAAAAAATAAAGCCGAAAATTCTTTCGGGATTTATGGAGCTCCTCCCCGGAGAACAACTGAGATTTGAAGCTATGGCTGAAAAGCTGCGCAGCGTATATTCGCTTTACGGATTCACGCCGCTTGACACGCCGCTCATCGAATCGTCGGAAATACTTCTTGCGAAAGGCGGAGGAGAGACCGAAAAACAGATATACAGATTTACGAAGGGCGACAATGACCTTTCCATCAGATTTGACCTCACCGTACCGCTCGCCAGATTCGTGGCCGAACACGCAAACGAGCTCTCGTTTCCCTTCAGACGGTACCAGATAGGCAAGGTCTACAGAGGGGAACGGGCGCAGAAAGGCAGATTTCGCGAATTCTATCAGGCCGACATAGACATTATAGGCGACGGACAGCTTGACATCATGAACGAGGCTGAGATACCTTCCATAATATACCGCGCATTCTCCTCGCTCGGGCTGAACGGTTTCGTCATCAGGATAAACAACAGGAAAATCCTGAACGGTTTTTTTGAAATAATCGGGGAAAGCGATCGTGCCGGTGACGTCATGCGCATCATAGACAAGCTGGAGAAGATAGGACAGGACGCGGTAAAAGATATGCTTTCCGAAGCGGGCGTTCCCGCTGACAGGTGCAATGAGATAATCGGGTTCATTTCCACTCCGACCGCGATTGTCCCGGAAGTGCTGAGAAAAAATCAGGGCAGAAACAACGTGTTTGATCAGGGTGTTGGCGAGCTTCTTACGGTTCTCGACAGCATGCGCTCGTTCGGCGTTCCGGAGGAAAATTTTGCAGTTGACCTGACTATTGCGCGCGGGCTCGACTATTACACGGGAACGGTATACGAAACGATTGTCACCGCGCATCCTGAAATAGGCTCGGTCTGTTCCGGAGGACGGTACGACAATCTCGCCGAATATTACACAGACAGGCACCTGCCAGGCGTGGGAATTTCAATAGGTCTTACGCGGCTCTTCTACGTGCTCGGAGAGTACGGATATTTTGGCAATGAGCGCGTGCTTTCTCCTGCGGACGTGCTTATTATACCCATGACGGACGAAATACAGCCGGCAATCGGTCTGGCCACGGAACTCCGCAACAGGGGTATACGCACTCAGCTTTACACGGAACAGAAGAAATTCAAGGCAAAGATAGGCTACGCCGACAAGCTAGGCATTCCGTTTGTCATTTTCCTTGGTGAGGATGAGATACGCAACGGCAAAGTTTCGCTGAAAAACCTGCGTACCGGCGGACAGTCTTCTCTTACAACTGACGAGACTGCGGAAGAAATTGCAAAATTCACCGAATGCTCCGCCCGTTCGGCAATAATAAAGGAGCCGGAACGGCAATGATAATTGAGAACGGAGACAGAATAGTCTTTGCCGGCGATTCAGTCACAGATATGGGATCGGCAAACCCCGTCGGAGAAGGTCTCTTCGACAATCTCGGAAGAAGTTATGTCAGGATCGTCGAAAACATGCTTGTAACATGGTATCCGGACAGGCTGATCCGCGTGACCAACTCGGGAATAAGCGGCAACACGTCACGCGACCTGCTCAATCGCTTTGACCGCGACGTGACAGGTCTTAAACCGCAGTGGATTTCCATCTGCATCGGTATAAACGACGTATGGAGACAGTTTGATTCTCCCGCCTTCCCCGATTACTCGGTCGGAAGCGGGGAATACGAAAGCAACATGCGCGAATTGATCAGGAAATCCGTTGCATGCGCAAAAGGGACGTTTGTCTGCACGCCGTATTACATGGAACCGCTGAAGAAAGACAGGATGCGCGCCCGGATGGACGTTTACGGGGACATATGCCGCAGACTCGCAAAAGAATACGGCTGTATTCTTGTCGACTTTCAGAGCATGTACGACGATTTTTTCCGTTTCCATCATTCCGCGCTCATCGCCTGGGACAGGGTGCACCCGAACCAGATAGGCGCTACTCTAATGGCAAGAGAATTTCTCCGCGCCTGCGGCTTCGAATACGACAGAATATTTTAATTCCGGCATGAACGTTTTTCATTTCAGGCGGCCGGAATGGTACGACGCCGACAAAATTTTTGACTGCGGACAGTGCTTCAGATTTAAAAAAACCGGCGGCGTATGGCGCGGAGTGGCGTACGGCACGCTCCTTGAACTCAGACAGACAGATACGGAAATTGAATGCCGGGCGGAATGCGGAGAGCTGACCGGAAGCCAGCGCCTCGAGCATTATCTGGGCCTTGACAGGGATTACGCCGTATACAACATAGACATATCCGACAGACTGGCCGATTATCCTTTTATGAACGAGGCAATGCGCAGATCCAGGGGCGTTGTATTGCTGAACCAGCAGCCATGGGAGACGCTTGTTTCGTTCATTATCTCGCAGAACAACAACATACCGCGGATAAAGGGCATAATCGAAGGACTGTCGAACATGTGCGGAAAACCCGTAGCAGACGGATACCGCGCTTTCCCGGAACCCGGGAAGATACTGGAGCTCGGCACGGAAGGGCTGAAGCCGCTGCATCCGGGATACCGCGACAGATACATAATTGACGCAGCGCGGCTTGTATACGACGGAGCGCTTGATCTCGAAGAGCTGAAAAGCGCCGATACAGACAGCCTTATGAAGGCGCTGCTTAGTGTAAACGGAGTTGGGCCCAAGGTCGCCTCCTGCATTGCCCTGTTCGCTTATGCAAGGTACGAACTGTTTCCCGTAGACACATGGATTAAAAAAGCTCTTAAGGATCATTTCGGAGGCGCGTCTCCGCTTTCGTTCGGTCCCTTCGCCGGGATCGCGCAGCAATATATTTTTTACAGCCAGACACACTGAAAAACAGGAACCAACATGAGCATATTTGACATCATTAGTCTGCTCGGCGGTCTAGCACTCTTCCTTTACGGGATGAGAACGATGAGCAGCAAGCTGAAAGAGGAATCATCAGGAACGCTGAAGCGCATTCTCGGCAAGGTAACCGACAATCCTTTCAAGGCCTTTTTACTCGGAGTGACCGTAACGGCGCTGATTCAGTCGTCCACAGCCACGATTGTTATCACCTCGGGCCTTGTCGCCGCCGGACTTATCGAATTCAGGCAGTCGATAGGTATAATAATGGGGGCAAACGTCGGCACGACGGTAACGGGACAGATAATTCGCCTTCTCGACATAGATTCATCGTCCGCGTCGTGGCTCAGAATTTTCAAGCCGTCCACACTGGCGCCTGTCGCGCTCGTTGTCGGCATCGTGCTGATAATGTTCCTCAAACTGAAGAATTCCGAAAAAATCGGCGGCATTTTCATGGGCTTCGGGATGCTTTTCACAGGTCTTATGAACATGACCTCGTCTGTCAGCAGTCTGTCGGAAAGCGGCTTGTTCGAAAAACTGTTCGCCGGCCTTGGGAAAAACCCGCTAATCGGATACGCGACAGGAGCCGGAGTAGCTACTCTGCTGCAAAGCTCGTCGGCCACCATCGGTATTCTTCAGGCTTTTGCAACAACCGGACAGCTTACCTTCAAATCAATATATGCCGTGCTTGTCGGCATATACCTCGGCGACTGCCTTACGACCGCCCTCGTCTGCTCAATAGGAGCAAAAACAGAAGCGCGAAGAGTCGGTATGGCCAATATTCTCTTCAACCTTTCTGAAACCGTTCTTGTATTTGCAGGAATTGCGGTAGCAAAATCCGCCGGATGGCTCAACGCACTATGGGAGGCTCCGGTAACCTCCGGAATAATTGCCAACACCAATACCATTTTTAATCTCGGCTGTTCTTTGCTTCTTTTCCCGTTCAGCAAGCTTTTTGTGAAAGCGGCATGCGCAATAATAAAGGACAGGCAGACGGACAAGGACAGGTACAGCGACATGGTCGCGGCACTCAACCCTGTTTTCTTCAACACGCCCGCGCTGGCTTTCAGCAGTTGCTATAACGCCCTGCTTGAAATGTTCAGGCTTTCGACGGACAACATAAAAAACGCCATCGACTGCCTTTTCGAATATGACGCGAAAAAAATCGACGAGATAAACCGCAACGAGGATTATGTCGACATGCTCACCGACAAGGTCAGCGAATATCTCGTGGCGCTGTCGACGCATATAACGTCGGAGGACCACGTAAGCATTCTCGACCATTACTATAAAGTAGTGACTGAATTTGAGCGTCTGTCAGACCACGCCGTCAACATTTCCGAAACGGCAACCGCCATAGACGGCAGTCACGTCAGCTTTTCGGAAACAGCGCTGGGCGAGATAAAAATCCTCGGTGAAATCATAAACGAAATTCTGGATTTCTCCGGGCAGGCGTTCAAAAAGCGAGACGTGGAGGCCGCCAAGCACATAGAGCCGCTCGAGGAGGTGGTCGACGATATGGTGAACGCACTTACCGACAATCATCTTGCCAGAATGCGCCGCGGAGAGTGCAACGTTCTGACGGACGTCTCATTCACAAACCTTATGTCCGATCTTGAACGCATTTCCGACGTCTGCTCCAACATCGGCGTGGCCACGGTGGCGCGCGTGGAACGCAGCCTTGCCGGTCAGACGCATGAATACATGTCTACCCTTCATTCCGGTCACGACGAAAAATTCAACTCAGAATACAGCGAGGCGCACGACAAATATTTCGGTAAGCTCTCCGGCTATATCGGTTCACAGACAGGCAGCGCCGGCTGAAATCAGCGGAGCGCGGAATAAACCCGTTAAAGCGGTCAGAGAAAACAGAGGAAAAACAAATGACATATTTTACAAAATCATCAAAGCTTGACAACGTTCTCTACGACGTGCGCGGACCTGTCGTCGACGAAGCGGCGCGTATGGAGGAGGCCGGGCTTCGCATTCTCAAACTGAACATCGGCAATCCCGCTCCGTTCGGCTTTACCGCTCCCGACGAGATAATAACCGACATGCGCAACATGGTTTCGGCGTCACAGGGGTACTCTGATTCAAGAGGACTGTTTTCCGCTCGGAAAGCGATCATGCAATATGCTCAGCTGAAGAAGATCCCGAATCTCGACGTCAGCGACATTTACACCGGCAACGGCGCGAGTGAACTAATACAGTTGTCGCTCAACGCTCTGCTTGACAACGGCGACGAGGTGCTTATTCCCGCTCCCGACTACCCGCTCTGGACGGCCTGCACGAATCTCGCCGGGGGCAAGGCCGTTCACTACGTCTGCGACGAGCAAGCCGATTGGTACCCCGATATAAAAGATATCGAATCGAAAATAACAGACAGAACAAAGGCCATCGTGGTCATCAATCCGAACAATCCGACCGGCGCCCTTTATCCGCGCGAGGTCCTGGAGGAAATCGTTTCGGTGGCAAGAAGGCACAACCTTATAATCATGGCCGACGAGATATACGACCGGCTTGTAATGGACGGGCTGG
>JAFZTO010000091.1 GCA_017618795.1 Clostridia bacterium
ATGTTAGGACTGATATGAACGAAATATCGTGGTTTGCGCGACAAAAGCAACGCTTGCTACTCAATTCAGAACAAATCGCTGTGGCTTCCTGTCCTGTACAAAGAGAGAACAAGGACATCTTCCGAAATTTTGTAAATCAAAAGCCAGTCTGGTTCGATATGGCATTCACGGTAGCCGTTGAAAATGCCTTTTAAAGCGTGATCCGAGTATTTTTGCGGAAGTTTTTCGCCGTCAGCGAGCATAGAAATGACTTTTTTCAGTTTAGGGATGTCGCAGCCGCGCTTTACCGCTTGTTTATAGTCTTTCTTGAACTGAGTTGTTATCTGGATCGAGTATTTCATCAGTTCTCAAGTTCATCAAAAAGTTCGTCAACGGTCGAAAATCTCTTTGCATCCGGATCTTTGATCATGCGGTCGCCTTCTTCCAATGCCGCTATTGTCGTGGCATTAGGATTCTCAAAACGAACCTCAAACGGTAATCCGTTGTGGTAAATCGCCTGCCTTAAAAAGACATTGATCGCCGTCGTCATATCCATTCCGAGATTGGCAAAAAGCTGCTGGGCTTCCTGCTTTACGGTTCTGTTCATCCTGATAGTCATGCTTGTGTCTGTTTTTACTGCCATAATTCATCTCCATCCAACCAAAACAAGCATCATTATATTGTTTTTATGTCTATTGTCAATACATTAAACTGCTTTAGTTGTTTTTTACGGCAAAAAAAACGGGGGCCGAAGCCCCCGTGTAAAGTTCCTTTTTGGCTCCCCTGTTCAACAGACTGTGGGTCTGATGCTGAGGGGTCAACGATTAAAGGATTTCGTTATCGTTGAGCTTTTTGAGTCTCGCGTAACGCTCCTTGAGGTCCTCTTTGAGTCTTCCCTGGAGTGTCGCTGCAGCTTCGGGCGAGAAGAGTTTCTTCAGGCAGTTGAAGCGTACCTCGTTGTCAAGCAGCTCCTGCGGATCCTTTGTCGGCTCTTTGCTGTCGAGCTGGAACGGATTCTTTCCTTCCTTTCTGAGGTCGGGGTTGAATCTGTAAAGCGGCCAGTAGCCTGCTTCGACTGCGAGTTTCTCTTCGTTCTGGCTGTGAGCCATGTCGATACCGTGGTTGATGCACGGAGCGTAAGCGATGATGAGTGACGGTCCGTTGTATTTCTCAGCTTCGGTCATAGCCTTTACAAGCTGGTCGTGGTTTGCACCCATTGCGACGCTTGCAACGTAGATGTAGCCGTAAGTCATCGAGATCATTCCGAGCGGACGCAGCGGACAGGTATATTGCTGGATTTATAATCGCCGTCTATCAAGGGATATTTGAAAAAGACATA
This sequence comes from Clostridia bacterium, assembly GCA_017618795.1. GTDB lineage: Bacteria > Bacillota > Clostridia > Oscillospirales > CAG-272 > Colimorpha_A. Next base: position 1,319 of record JAFZTO010000091.1, read on the forward strand.
CCAGGCGAAATCTGCATCATCTGATTGAGTTGAGGAAGACCATAATGGACGCCAATCATCCAATTTGCTGTATTTTCCCAAATAATCTACTTCATCACGGCCGCCGCAGGCATCGTTGAAACACTCCTTAAATGACAGGCATGTGTCGGTAACTCCGCATTCTCCTCCTGTTTCTGTGTTAGAACAGTTACGAATAAGTGTTCTGAGTTCGCTGATCGTCGGCAGATGCCAGTCGTTGTATCCGAACAGTGACAAATTATCGCAATAGTCCATTGCATAATACCAATCCATGGAATCTAATGATCTCGGTGACCATATTAAACCTGTACTTGGATCAGTATATGTTTTTTCACATATTTCTCCGTTCCAGACAGATTCTGAATTGCATTTAAATCTGCATTCCGCCGTGCTTGGCTCTTCGCTGTAAGTCCCTTCCAAATTTGTCGGAATCCAATCAGATCCGTTCCAAGTCTGTGTTATCTTCGAAACACTGTTCCAGCTTGCATTTGCAGGAAGACCAGTACAATCCGCTGTTCTGGTCGGCGCAGTTTCACATTTGCCGTTGTTCCAAAAATAACCGTTGTCGCATTGTGATCTGACGCAGCGTGCGTACCGGTAGTTTTCTTTCTCATCCAGATATATCCCTGCATTGCTGAAATCAATATACCACGCAGCGAGATCATTGTTCGAAAGGGATGTAGCTGACCATAGCTGGTTTGTGTCGCCGAGTTTGCTGTAGCTTCCGTTCAATTCAGGAGAGCAAGCCTGACAACTTTCATCCAAGCAATATCCGCCAGCGCAGGTTTCCGAGACAGCGCATGATCCTCCAGGAATAGTTTCCTGACAGCTTTGAATCAGGTTTCTTAGTTCATCAATAGTCGGTAAACGCCAGTCTGATTTTTCGCGTTCAGTCAAATTGTCGCAATAATCAGCAGCTTCGAACCAGCTTATACCAGTAGGAGATTTTGATGACCATGCAAGATTGTTTTCAAAATCTGTGCTATCTATTTTGTCTCTGCATGACTCAAAAATCACGGAAAAAAGACAAATCGTGATGAGTAAATAAAGATTTTTCATTTTTTCCTCCTACCAGTTCAGTGTCAGGTAAATTGAGCTGTCGAGCGGGTTCGCTCCGAAAGAGATTTCGGTCTTTTTGACCTCTTTTTCGTCTTCGAATTTGATGCTGTAAAACACGATTCCGGTCGTAATCAAAGCTGCACCGAGTGCAACTCCGGCAGCACCGAGAGACAAAAACATCTTTCTGTCATCATCTGCATTTCCGGCTTTTTTCCTGTATTTTTCAGCTTCTTCTGGAAATGTGGTATTGTAATATGCATTTTGGTATTTGTCGTGCCACTTCTTTGATTCGCTCATTTCATAGAACGACAATCCGCCAAGACCGGCAAGAACGGCTCCCGTGACAAGCGTAGTTGTCGCAATTATCATCCTTTTGCGTTTTGCCGACTGTGCGTTTTCTAATTTTTCGTTCGCCTCTTCCTGCTGTCTTTTGGCTTCGAGTTCCTTTTTTGCTTCTTCGCTCTGAAGACCGCTGATTTCGTCAAGCGTTCTCGGAGCGGCTGTCAGAGTAAAAGTGCCTAAACAGAGTGTCAGAACAGGTAACAGTGCTAAAAATCTAAATAATTTCATAGTGTTTCCTTCTAAAAATTATTCTTCTGATTTCTCTTCTTTCGGGGCCGGAACTATATTTGGTTTTGCTGCTTTTCCTGAAATATTCGGAGTTGCCGCCGCTTTTCCGCCTTTTTCTTCCGGAATCCTTATGCAACCCTGACAGTTTCCCATTTCGCATGAAAGCTGGCAGTATCTGAAAGCATCGCTTCTTTCTACCGAAACTTCGTCGTAAATCACAAGTTTGAGCGCGATTCCCTTGACCCATGCAGTTTTGGTGCCGCCGTTCTTTTCCTCTTTCACCATCGTGATGATCATTCCGTCAGCCAAAGACGCTTTGATCGCATTGAAAGCGGCGAGCTTGGCAACCGGAGAGAGTTTTTCGACATCGACCGCTGAATTTTTTGAAAAAAGGTTCAGTTTCATGCCGGCAGCCTCTTCCGCACTTACGACATCACGGCTTTTGTTGTCGGCTTTACCTTCAATTACTCCTGCAACCTGAAATCCGATCTCAATCGGTCTTGACCAGACATGCATTGCTTCGGGCGAAAGTTTTGTCTCTTTAGAAACGCTCAATGTCGAAACCGAGGAGCATGAGCAAAGCACAGCAAAAACAAACATAACCAGTGTAACAGCAAGAAATCTTTTCATCTTTTCCTCCAATGAAAAAAGTTGGTAAAAACAAACAAATAAGGTCATTTTTTCAGATGACCCTAAAACCGGGATGGAATTTTATTCAACGGGATGGGCGTATAACGCCCAAGTGGAAAAAAATTGAAAAAATGTTTTTCCCTGAACACAGATTAGAAAAATAAAGAGATTGTTAAAATTTTACTTTTATTCCTCTCGCAATTTCCAAAAAATTGAGTATAATGCGTTGGTTCTGGTTCTTGCAC
>JAFZTO010000092.1 GCA_017618795.1 Clostridia bacterium
CAGAAAGCTCTTTTTTTGAATACAATGTTCCGTACTCAGTCGGGAATGAGACATATACCATTCCCGGAAAAACCATATGCTCCCGGCTTGGATCGGAATAAAAATCTTCAAGAGATATTTTAAGATCTGATGAACTTATTTTTCCGTTCCTCTGCGGAAGTTCGAGCACCTTGTGCCCGGTATACTCGACAGCACCGGCCTCGTGAACATTTATGTGGCCTGACTTTGCGGCTACAACGCCTTCAAAATCCGAAAGCATCGTCGAGATCACAACGGAGTTTGTTTGCGTTCCTCCTGCGATAAACTCCACTTCAACGTCTTCAATACCTATTGCGGCGCGGATTTTTTTCTTGGCGCTTGCGCAGTATTTGTCCTCGCCATAACCCGGCAGATTCTCAAGATTAGTTTCAACCAGCCTTCTAAGTATTTCCGGATGAGCACCGGCTATATAATCGCTAACAAATGATACCATAAAATCCTCTCATTAATCTAAAGGTCTTCGTACTGTTCGAATAATCCGCCCTTCTCCATTGCATTGAAAATTCTGTGCTTTAATCCTTTACTTTTTCTGTCGAGTTCAGAAACCATTCTGTGAATCGTTTCCCTTTCGGTATGCTTATCCTCCGGGCAAAGGTTCGTAACTACCGGGAGACTGTTTTTTGAAAGGAAATATGAGATATCCTTTTCAGGCAGATAAAGGAAAGGGCGGATTACCGTTATATCTTTTCTTGAAAGATATGTAACAGGCAGAAAAGCACCGAGCCTTCCTTCATAAAACAAATTCAGCATAAACGTGTCGATAACGTCATCGTAATGATGACCGAGAGCTATTTTATTGCATCCGGCCTGTTTTGCCGCGTCGTGCAGGATGCCGCGCCTCATTCTCGCGCACAGCGAGCATGGATTGCTCTCCTTTCTCTCGTCAAAAATAATCTGTGAAATTCTTGTGCCAATGATTGTATAATCTACATTCAGTTTCCCGCAAAAAGAAGCAATAGGAGAAAAATCCTGTCCATCGAAGCCCATATCTACGGTTACGGCGTAAAGCTCATATTTTTTCGGATAAAAAAGACGCAGATTATACAGTGCGGCAAGCAGTGCAACGGAATCTTTTCCCCCGGAAACCGCTACTGCGATTCTGTCACCGTCTTCTATCATGGCGTACTTGTCAACAGCGCGTCGGGTACAGCTGAGCACACGTCTTATACTGTTAAATTCCATAATCAGTTAAAATCAAAAATTGAGACAAAAAGCCTCTTGCTGTTCTCATACATTTTCTCCGAAGCCTTTCTCCCTGTAAATGCGGAAGCGGTCGACAGGGTTCTGAAGCAGACAAGCGTGTCGTCAGGCAGCTGAGCAAGTGCGTCGAAGAACTGATAAACATACAGATCGCCAAGCCTTACGGAATAATCGTCAACGGCAAAATCAGGTCTGTAACCAAGTATTTCACTGAGCTTTACAAGCCCTCCGTTATCAAGCAGCCTCTGATACCAGCATTGATCAAGCAGGCAAATGCTCGCGTCGCCTACAAAAGCCTGCTGTGAAAAAGCATTGCCAACGTTATCAACTGTATACTGGGCGTATTTCATGCGCTCGGCAATATCGTCGTTTCCCATAAGAGCCTTTTCTATTTGTTCGTCAGTAAAGGCCGGCATACCTACAAATTCGGTTATCTTTTTCCCGTCGCCGTCATAATCTGATGACATAAGCTGCACAAACACGGCTTCAATCTGCTCTTCATCTCCGCTCTGGAAAAAACGCGGCCCGGTGTAAAGTATTTTAACGTCATATTTTCCGCTCCCGCGCGAGGTTACGATACAGAAAACTATCACCACGACGAAAAAAAGGATGATCAGTACGGTCCATTTATAGTAATACCAGTAGTTTGAAAACCACCTTTTAATTTTGTCTATCAACCTACCACCTCAAGGTTTTTTCTTTCCGGAAGATAAAGGATCGGATTCACAGGAGAGCCGTCAATGCGAACCTCAAAATGCAGATGAAAACCCGTCGCGGTACCCGTCATACCGACGTAACCTATCAGTTGTCCCTTGTAAACAAGATCGCCTTCCTTAACTGCAAATTCGTTCAAATGTGCGTAATACGTCATTACTCCGTCTTCATGCTGAATTTTTATCAGATTGCCGTATGACGAAATCTTTTGGGCGAAAACAACAATCCCTCCGTCAGCCGCATAAACCTCTGTATTCTGCGGGCAGGCAAGATCGATACCGAGATGCGCACCGGTATATTTGTCGATACTCCCTCGCCAAACGTTAAAGCTGGATGAAACATAAAAACCGTTATACCTTACAGGCCATATGAAAACGCCGGTAGGATTAGTCGACGGATAGGGCTTAACGCCTACCGTCTCCAGCTGATTTTCCGGTTCCTTGATTATATTACGGCTCAAAACATGCGTATCGATCGTCCCGTCAGGACGCGTGACAATAGTCACTTTCGTTTCTGCAAGACCGTTTACGCCGTTTTTTTCAACTGAGATTTCGCCAACGTACAGCTTGCGGCTCTCGGTATAAACAGTTTCGTACTCTATGACTTCAGTAAAGGTCTTTGTTATAATCGTCCCGTATTCAGCATCAATACCGGTGTTTCCGTAAAAGACAATAGAACCGGACTTAGAAGCATCCCGTAAAAACCCAACGTCAGACTTCTTATCGAACACGTAATTGCTGGCGCTGTAAGGATATATCGCTCCATCGACTGACTCCTCATCTGTTTTCGGAGATCCCTCGGCCGCGCCGATTATCTCGGCGTAATCTGAAATATTTGCCTTTTCCGTATAAATACCTCTGATCTCAAAAGAATCGGCCAGAACAATACCGTTATCGTTAAGCAATGACCTTAGTTCGCTTTCCGCGTTCGATGAAAGTGTTTCGACAATAATTTCCGCCTGACCGTAGGTAGAACATACGGCAATCCGCGTACCGCTGCAGGTAACAGCGTAGGCACGCCGTAGCCCGCCGGTGATTTTTGCAAATATTTTATAGGCGCATTCCTCCGGAGAGAGCTTTTTTTCAGAAACAAGCCCGCCGTAACTGTACGAAATATCCGCCATTTTTTGTTCAATACCGGCATCTTCAAGAAGTTCCGACAGTACAGAAAGAGCCTCCTCTGCCTGTGAACGACTGTCAATTGAGCAGATTTTCTCACCTTCGAAAAGCATTACAACGGAGGAACCGTTATGTATTCTGAAGAAAACAAAGGCAACGGCGGCGGCAACACAAATAACCAGCACAAAAGCCAGAACCGCGTTTCTGATTTTCATATAAGGCAACCTCCTGTAAAACTCTTAATGATATTATATCATTTTAAATTGAAAAAATCAATACTTTAATATTAATTTTACTTTCGCATTACAACAAAAATTAGTAAAATCAAATAAAGTATTGACAAACGGGAAAAGTTATGATATAATTTTGCGACTGGTAAAACCAAATTCATATAATTTCTGAGGTAACGTCATGAGTACAGAGATTATTTTGAAAAACAAGGAAGTACCCGAGGGTGCTTTACCCATCGTCAACAGAATAAAAAAAAGCGGAGAAGAAGTTCTTTTTGTCATTGTCGGAGATCTGAACCTTGACGGAAATTACGATTCTACCGCTCTTTTATTTACCTCGAAGCGGGTTTATACGTTCGACGGAAAAGACAGAGAAAGCATGTGCTTTGCCTACTCCGACATGACGGACGTCACGTCAAAAAGGATGTACGGAAACGCCACCCTGTCGGCCGGACTCCCGGACGGGGCGCGCAAAATCTTTTTCCGTTATACGTACGGAATAGCCTCCCTCTGCGACGCGGCGGCGCTGTTTATTGAGCACGTGCGCAACGGCGGGGATCTTAACGAGGAAACGGCCATCATGGCAGTCACCTTTGAAAAAGCGTTGTCTGTTTGTCCGAAATGCGGTCGAACGCTTCTTCACCCGGGAGCGGAATGCATAATGTGCCGCTCAAAAAAGAAAATCATAAAAAAGCTTTTCGTTTATATCAGGCCGCAGGTGCCTTTGCTCTGCGTCTGCGTGGTTCTGTCGATAATGACAACATTTATGGCGCTTGTGCCACCTGCAATCACGGGATTTATCGTCGACCACGTTTTTACAACGAGCAACAAAAGCTCTTACAGATTTTTCGACAGGATAAGCGAACTGCTCGGAGGGGATCCGGGCAAGCTGCTCGTAACGATGATCCTTTGCCTGCTGTTCACGTATGTTCTTCAATACGGTATCGGTATAATACGCTCGCACCTTATGCGCAAGGCGGGAGACAAGACCGTTTACGCGCTCCGCAACGATATATACCGAAAGGTTCAGTATCTGCCGATGAGATTTTTTGACAGAACTTCAACGGGTTCTGTCATAAACAGGGTCGCAAGCGACTCCGCAACGCTGCAGAATTTTATGCTGCGTATCACGCAGGAAGCGGTCGTACATTTTTTCCAGATGATAGGCATTATCGTCATCATGCTGGCAATGAACCCGCTGCTCACGCTCCTCTCTCTCATTCCCATACCCTTTATTGTTGTTTTCACGCGTTTTTTCTCGATAAAGATCCGACCGCTGTATCACAGAATATGGAAAAGATGGTCGTCGGTTGTGTCAACACTCTCAGATACCATTCCCTGCATCAAGGTTGTTAAATCGTTTACCGGAGAGCAGCGGACTGTAGGAAGGTTTGAAAAGAAAAACGACGAATGGCTTAAAATCGACCTGCGGCTCGGTAAAATAGCGTCGGCGTTCCCGCAGATAGTTTCGTTCGTCATAACCTGCGGTTCGCTTATCATATGGGGTTTCGGCGGGAGCAAGGTGATAACCGGAGCAGAGGGATACTCGGCCGGACTTATTGTCACGTTTATCTCATACGCCTCGATGTTCTACAACCCCGTGTCTTTTTTCGCGAATCTGTCGGACTCGTTCCAAGGTGCGCTCGCGTCCACCGAAAAAATACTCGATATTCTTGAAGCGGAGCCGGAAACGCAGGAGGAAAACTCCGTGGACGCCGGAAAACTCAACGGAAAAATTGAGTTTCTGCACGTCGGTTTCTCTTTTGACAGGTCCAAAAAGGTTCTTGACGACGTCACCTTCACAATTGAACCTGGAGAGGTCGTCGGCATTGTCGGCACAACCGGATCCGGAAAATCCACCCTCATAAATCTTCTTATGCGCTTCTATGACGGATATTCCGGTGAGATACTCGTCGACGGGCATAACATCAAGAACTTCAATCTGCCGACATACAGGGCGCAGATCGGATACGTTCAGCAGGACCCGATGATGTTCAGCGACACGATCTTCAACAACATTGCGTTCAGCAAGCCCGGGGCGTCGGTTGAGGACGTCATACACGCCGCGGACGTGGCAAACGCGCACGGATTCATAGCAAGACAGCCCGACGCGTACGACACATGGCTCGGCGAGCGCGGCACGGGAGTTTCCGGAGGCGAAAAGCAACGTCTCTCCATTGCCCGTGCGGTCCTTATGGACCCGTCGATACTGATTTTCGACGAAGCAACCGCCGCAGTTGACAGTGAGACCGAAAGGCTTATTCAGGACGCCATCGACAAGCTGATCGAAGGAAAGACCACGCTTATGATCGCACACAGGCTGTCCACCCTGCGTCGCGCCAACAGGATAATCGTCGTCGACAACGGAAAAATAATTGAGAACGGCTCTCCGGCAGAGCTGATGGCAGCCAAAGGCAAATATTACAAGCTTGTACAGATCCAGTCCATGACAGCGGAAGCCGAAAAAATAAGAGAAGAGGAGAGACTGTAATGGAGCGCATTTACCTTACATCAGAAGACAGAATCGAACTGTTTGAAAATAATCTTGTGACCGTTACGCTTGCCGACGGAAGAACGTTCGAAGAACTTGAGCCTAGAAGACTGTTCCCCGTCAATATGCCGGAAAAGTATATCACGCTGCTCGACAAAGATGGAGTTGAGCAATGCGTCATTCGCGACACAGGCGAGCTGAACAGCAGTTCGTCAGACATAATACGCAAAAGCCTGAACGATTACTATCTTGTGCCAGAAATACTCAGAATCGTGAACGTAAGCGACAAATACGGAATTCTGCGCTGGGAGGTTGATACCGACAGAGGCAGAAAATCCTTTGATATACGCAACAGAAATCATGACATTCGCGTATCAGCCGACTGCAGCATCAGAGTCCGCGATTCGGATGACAACAGATATGTTATCAGTGATTACCGCATGCTTGACACGAAAAGCAGGAAATTACTAAACACTGAACTTTAAATAAACCGGACCGGGTCAGCATACCACGGTCCGGTTATTCTTATGTGTGCCGTGCACGGCACACATCGCATAGCGTGTCCGGATTACCCGGATGTGCTTAAAAACAGTTATAACTATAATTCAGAGATTTGTAATCGAATACTCGCTGTTTCCCTCAATAAGTTTTTCGAATTTTTGAACGTCCGGAACGCGGATAATCATTGCCACGTCCATATCGGTTATGGAAAAGGACGAATACATATATTCGACATTAATTTCATTTTCAGCAAGTATGTCCAGCAACCCGCTGAGTCCGCCGGGCCTGTCCGGAACCTTTACGGCAAAAACCTCAGATACGTGGAGCACGTAATCGTTTTCCGAAAGAATCCTGGCCGCATCTGTCTGCCGATCGGAAACAAACCTGATAATACCGTAGCTTGATGTCTGCGCAATGTCAAGCGCGCGAAGATTAATTCCGTTCTCGGAAAGAAGACCGGCAACTCTTGCCAGCTCTCCCGATTTGTTTTCAAGAAAAACCGAAATCTGTTTTGTAATCATTTTTCTGGCTCCTAAATTTTTCTTCTGTCAATCACACGAACAGCCTTGCCCTCGCTCCTCTGAATCGACTTAGGAGCGACAAGACTGACTTTTGCACCGATGCCGAGCATTGCTCTGAGCGCCTGAAGGACCTTATTCTCCATCTTCGTTATCATGCCGAGGTCATCCGAGAAATTGTTTGCGTTCATCTCGACACGCACCTCTATCGTATCAGTGAGATTTACGCGGTCGACGACGATCTGGTAATTCGACGAATATCCGAGTTCAAGCAGAACGGTCTCGATCTGCGACGGAAATACGTTAACTCCCTTTACGATAAGCATATCGTCGGAACGGCCCATGGGCTTGCTCATCTTTACATGAGTTCTGCCGCAGGGACATTTTTCATCGTTCAGCACGCAGATGTCGCGCGTCCTGTACCTGATGAGCGGAAACGCCTTTTTTGTTATCGATGTAAATACAAGCTCGCCCTTCCGGCCGTACGGAAGCACTTCTTCCGTGTCCGGATCGATAATTTCCGCGATAAAATGGTCTTCGTTGATGTGCATACCGGTCTGCTGCGAACATTCAAACGCTACGCCGGGACCGCTCAGTTCCGTAAGGCCGTAAATGTCGTACGCCCTGATTCCGAGTCCGGCCTCGATATCGCGGCGCATTTCTTCGCTCCACGGTTCCGCTCCGAAAATGCCGGCTTTCAGCCTGAGCCTGTTTTTAATTCCCTTTTCGTTGATCGCTTCGGACAGATACTGCGCGTACGACGGGGTGCAGCAAAGAATGGTCGAGCCAAGATCCTCCATAAACTGCAGCTGCCTTTCGGTATTGCCCGAGGACATCGGAAGCGTAAGGCAGCCTACTTTATGACTGCCGCCGTGCAACCCCATGCCGCCGGTGAAGAGGCCGTAACCGTAGCTCACATGCACTACGTCTTCCTTTGTGCCGCCCGCGGCGACGATTGCTCTTGCGCAGCATTCCTCCCAAAGATCAACGTCGGACTGGGTATAAAACGCAATAACGCGCTTGCCGGTCGTTCCGGAGGTTGACTGGATCCTGACGCATTCGCTCTCCGGTACAGCGCGGAACCCGTACGGATATGCGAGACGGAGATCGTTTTTTGTTATAAACGGAAGTTTCTTCAGGTCGTCGATCCCATTTATATCTTCGGGGCATACGCCCTTTTCCTCCATTTTACCGCGATAGTACGGAAGATTGTCCCATGCGTGCCTGACCTGCTTAACAAGCAGCTCGCTCTGTCTTGTTATGATCTGATCGCGGGACGCTGTTTCAATTTCCTGCTGATAGTACTTTCCCATTTGTAATTTTCCTTCCGAGTAAAAAAGCTTTTTTGTTAACCTCGATGAATTTCGGCGGAACGCTTTTCCCGATAACGTCAAGCCATTCAGACTCTTCAAAGTCGAAGAAAGCCGATAGCGTTCCAAGCAGTACGAGATTTACAGCCTTTACCGTTCCTGCTGTCTCGGCAAGACTGAGCGCATCATAGCAAATAAGCCTTGCGCCTGTTCCGGAGATTTTCCCTTCGAGATCATCGGGATATTCTGCGACACCGGTGATAACCGGCATCGGATTTATTTTCTGGCTGTTTGAGATCATTAAACCGTCTGGCCTGAGATACTCAAGCCATCGGGCGGCCTCCAGTAGTTCAAATGAAATGATATAATCCGCTTCTCCCCTGTCCACCACGGGAGAAAAGACTTTATCTCCGAATCTGACGTAGGTGACCACAGAGCCTCCGCGCTGGCTCATTCCGTGAACCTCGCTGACCTTGACGTCAAAACCGTGCTCCAGTAGAATTCTGCCGAGCAGCTTGCTGGCAAGCAGAGTTCCCTGTCCTCCCACGCCGACAATCATAATATTTTGTGTTGTCATGAAAATTTACCTCGATTTAATTGCGTCAAACCGGCACATCTGAATGCAAACGCCGCATCCGGTGCAAAGAGTATTATCGATAACCGCCTTGCCTTCCTTCATACTGATAGCGGGACATCCGATCTGCATACATGCTTTGCAACTTCTGCATTTGTTCGAATCAGAAATGACCGGACCGGGATGCTTCACGTATTTAAGCAACGCACACGGCCTGCGGGAAATGATAACGGAAGGCTCGTCAACCGCCGTTTCTTCCTTAATTGCGGCATCGCATTCGGCAAGATTGTACGGATCGACAACACGGACGCGGTTTATTCCGATGGATCTGCACAATGCCTCAAGATCGATTTTAGTACATGGATCACCCTTCAGATTAAATCCTGTGGTTGGGTTCTGTTGGTGGCCTGTCATGCCGGTTATTGAGTTGTCAAGAATTATTACGGTTGAGGAAGATTCGTTATATGCGATGTTAATAAGCCCGGTAACACCCGAATGCATAAACGTTGAATCGCCGATTACGGCAACCGTCCTGCGGCTGTCGCCACCCGCTTTGTTGAAACCGTGCAGACCGGAAACAGAAGCGCCCATGCATATGGTTGAATCAACAGCAGCCAGAGGAGGAACGGCACCGAGTGTATAACAGCCTATGTCACCGAGAACCGTAAGTCTGTTCTTTTTCAGCACGTAGAAAAGACCTCTGTGAGGACAGCCGGCACACATGACCGGCGGACGCGCCGGAATTACAGCGCCGACCTTTCTGAATTTGCCGCTTTCAAGTCCGAGCTTTTCCGCAACGTAATTGTTGGAAAATTCGCCGAAATTCGGGAATATTTCCTTTCCGGTTACGTCAACGCCAATATTTCTGCAGTGGTTTTCGATTATCCCGTCTAGTTCCTCGACAACGATAACCTTATCGACCGCTTTTGAGAAGTCAATGATTTTGCGGACCGGAAGTGGGTTGACCATACCGAGTTTTAAAACGGGATGCGTATCACCGAACGCCTCTTTAACGTATTGATATGCCGTTCCGGAGGTAATGAATCCTACAGAAGTATCTTTACCTGCATCAACTCTGTTGAGCGGAGTTTCTTCAGCAAATCCGATCAGCAGCCGAGTGCGTTCTTCAACGACAGGATGGCGCTTTATCGCGTTTCCGGGCATCATTATATACTTCGCACCGTTTTTTTCGTATTCTTTAACTTCTGATGAAGTTCTCTCACCGGTCTCGACGACGCTCTGCGAGTGCGCTATTCTCGTACACATTCTGAGAAGAACCGCGGTATCGAATTGTTCAGAGATCTCAAAGGCCTTCTTTGTAAACTTAAGCGCTTCCCCGGAGTCCGCCGGCTCAAGCATGGGCATTTTTGCGGCAATTGCGTAATGACGCGAATCCTGTTCGTTCTGAGAGGAATGCATTCCGGGATCATCGGCAACGGCAATAACCATTCCGGCATTTACTCCGGTATATGAAATTGTGAAAAGCGGATCGGCAGCAACGTTAAGCCCGACGTGCTTCATGCCGCAGAAACTGCGGACGCCAAAAAGCGACGCGCCGAAAGCGGATTCCATTGCCACCTTCTCGTTCGGTGCCCATTCAGCGTATATTTCCTCGAATATTGCCGCTTCCTCGGTTATCTCGGTACTTGGCGTCCCGGGATAACTGGAAACAAATCCGCATCCCGCCTCATATAAACCTCTGGCAACCGCCTGGTTGCCAAGCATAAGTGTTTTCATTTTTATCCTTTGGTCTGTTTTTCAACAAGTTTGCCGTGACAGTATTTTTCACGGAGCAACGGTTTTTCGATTTTTCCGGTCGGATTTCTCGGCACCTTAGCAAAAATGATTTTCCTCGGGCGCTTGTATCTCGGCAGATCGGTACAGAAAGCGTTTATTTCATCCTCGGTACATTCCGCACCGTCTTTGATTTCTATTATAGCTGCCGCAATTTCACCGAGACGAGGGTCAGGCATACCTATTACCGCAACGTCTTTTATTTTATCAAACCGTCTCAGAAAATCCTCGATCTGGACTGGATAAAGATTTTCTCCTCCAGTAATTATAACGTCCTTTTTCCTGTCAACGAGATAAATGAAACCGTCATCATCCTCGCGGGCCATGTCGCCCGTATACAGCCACTCTCCGTCGAATATTTCATCGGTAGCGTCTTTATTTTTGTAATAACATACCATAACGCCGGGGCCCTTGACGGCAAGTTCGCCAACTTCTCCGCGACGAACCGGATCGCGGTTTTCGTCGACGATTTTCGTTTCCCATCCATAGCCTGCCTTGCCGATCGCGCCGACTTTATCTATGTTTTCAACGCCGAGATGTACGCACCCCGGACCTATGCTCTCGCTTAAGCCGTAGTTCGTGTCATATTGCTGACCGGGAAACACGGTCAGCCATCTGCGCACAAGACTCGGAGGGACCGGTTGCGCACCGATATGCATAAGTCGCCACTGGTCAAGGTAATAATCGGACAATTTTAATTTTCCGGATTCTATCGCGTCAAGGATATCCTGAGCCCACGGGACAAGCAGCCAGACAATAGTACATTTTTCCTCCGTAACCGTTCTCAAAATCCACTCCGGCTTTATGCCTCTCAAAAGGACGGCTTTGGAACCGGAAATAAGCGACCCGAACCAATGCATTTTGGCGCCCGTATGGTAAAGCGGAGGAATGCACAGGAAAACGTCATTATGCGTCTGTCCGTGGTGGTTCTGCTCGACGACCGCGGCCCAGTACAGCGAGCGGTGCTTGTGCAGAATAGCCTTAGGGAAGCCGGTTGTGCCGGAGGAAAAATAAATAGCCGCAAAATCATCCTCCGAAAGGCTTACAGGCGGTGTTTTACTTGAGCAGAAATTGATAAGCGACATACAGTCCTCCGCATACTCGGGACACCTTTTGCCAATGAAAAACATCGTCCTCATTTTGGAAAATGAACTGTAGATCGGTTCGATACGCGTCAGAAATTCAGGTCCGAAAACAAGTATTTCAACATCCGCAAGCTCAACACAGTATTTGATTTCGTCGCTTGAATATCTGTAATTGAGCGGAACGACTATACAGCCGGCCTTTAGAACACCGAAATAAACCGGCAGCCATTCAAGACAGTTTACCATCAGAATACCGATTTTCGTTTCGCGTCTGATTCCGCGGCTGAGAAGTAGATTGGCGAATTTGTTGGCCTTTTCTTCAAACTGCCCCCACGTCATCTCTCTTTTATACGGCGAATCGGGCTGTGCCCTCAGAATAAGGCTCATTTCACGCCACGTCTGCGCACCGTCAATTTCCTCAGACGGGTTTATTTCAACAAGCGCGGTTTCCGATCCGAATAATCGCGCATTTTTTTCAAGATAGTCCGTAATAACCATCGTCAGCTCCAGATATAAACATTAATCCATATTAACGTATAATTATATCATTTTTTTACATTACTGTCAATATCTAATTATATTTTTATACAAAGAAATGAAAAAAATGTCATATAAAACAAAAAAGCCTGCATTAATGCAGGCAAGAGAGATTATTAATCCTGATAAACGCTGACGCGCTTTTTCTCACGGGTAAGGTGCTCAAATTTCACTTTCCCGTCGCAAAGAGCGAAAAGTGTGTCATCAGAGCCGCGTCCCACGTTAACGCCGGGATGAATATGAGTTCCGCGCTGTCTCACGATAATGTTTCCGGCAAGGACGGATTGTCCGTCTGCCTTTTTTACACCGAGACGTTTGGATTCACTGTCGCGACCGTTCTTGGTCGAGCCAACTCCCTTTTTATGCGCAAAAAACTGCAAACCGAGTCTAAGCATCTTTGTTTCCTCCGTATCATAAAATAAAATGGTGTCAGGCCTGCTCTTCCTCGACCTCAATATAATCATAGTAGTCTTCGGTCATATCCATCAGCTGAATGAAATATGCCTGAATAAGACCTGAAATCGCATATTGCTGCTCATCGTTTTCGCCGTTTCTGCCGAGCGCCCCATAGGCATATACTTCGACGTCTGCGGTGTCTTCATCTATGGTATATTGAATATCAGAGGCATACGAGACCTCTACGGCGTTTACAACTAGCATGGTCATGGCTGAAATTGCCGAGCAGACAATATCCTTGCCCGCATCGTCAAATCCCGCATGTCCCGTTTCTCTGAAACCGAAGTAAACTTCGCCGCGTTTGAAGAATGTGATCTTTATCATCCGTTGACGGAAATGATCTGCACCTTTGTATAAGGCTGTCTGTGTCCGATCTTCTTCTTCTCGTTCTTCTTGGATTTATAGCGAAGAACAGTGATTTTTTTAGCCTTGCCGTTTTTAATGACGTTGGCCGTTACTGTGGCACCCTCAACATACGGAGCGCCAGCATTGAAGGAATCGCCCGATGAAACAGCAAGAACCTTATCAAACGTATAAGTTTCTCCCTCGTTTGCATCAAGTTTCTCAACATATACTACGTCGCCCTCGGTAACCTTGTACTGCTTCCCACCTGTTTCAATGACTGCAAACACGAAAAGCACCTCTCTTTCAAAAGCTGATAAATCAGCGGACTCGCTGCGGCAGGTACCCTGACGGTTTTATGACCTGCACTCAAGCGGCATCTTATATTATACCATAAAAAATCACATATGTCAAGTGATTTTAAAATTTTAATAAAAAAATCGGCAAAAAGCCGATTTACGGTGACAGAAATACTTGATATGAGAAAAATATCACTCCCCGGTAGGCGCAACGATGCTTTTCACCGAATCCGCGTTTACATGACTGCCGGTCCTGTTTTCAATTCGGGTGAGAGACTTTCTGAAAACAACGTAAATCAGAACCCCCGACAACACAAAAGCAGCCGCAACGACAACCGCGATAATTCTTTTCCGGCGGTTGCTGCTACGTCCGGCGCTTTGCTCTTCGAAGTTAAGCCTGTATTTGGCACCGCCGTAAGTCGCGGAGCGGTTTGTATCTTCGCTGATTCCGTTCTGATTGCGCATACTGTCCTCTTGCACATAATATTTTATCAGACAGTTATAAACTGCGAATTAACGTTTTTTATATTTTTTTCATAATTTTTGTAAATGATTTACTATTCGCTTTCAAACAGTATCCCACGGCGCTTCAGCCCTTCGTATTTTTCCTGCCTAAGAACTTCATAAACCGCGACCGCTACTGCGTTTCCGAGATTAAGCGACCGAATTCCCTCACGCATCGGAATTCTGACGGTTCTGTCGATATTATCCTTCAATAGCGACTCCGAAAGGCCGCACGACTCCTTGCCGAAAACAAGCCAGGCCTCATCGCCGTAACAAATATCGGAAAAACCTGTCCTTCCTTTCTGCGTAAAAAAAAGAAGATCATCGCCAGAGCGCTGTCTTAAAAAATCTTCGAGCGAATCGTAGTAAGTAATGTCAAGCTTATCCCAGTAATCCAGACCCGCCCTGCGCAATTTCGCTGAGTCAATTTCAAATCCGAACGGCTTTACAAGATGCAGACGTGCGCCTGTAACGGCGCACGTCCTTGCGATGTTTCCCGTATTCTGAGGTATTTCCGGTTCAATTAGACAAACGTTAATCTGTTTCATCAGAATTTTATCTTTGCCGAGTAAACGACTCCGGTAATCATTCCGTCGTTCACCATGAACGAAAGAGTTACCTCTCCCTTGACGTAATCATACCATACGGCTTTTTTAAAATCGCTACCATAGACTTCAACCATCTGATCATATGTCTTGCCGATTGAAATACCCTCAAAGGTTGCCGCATTTTCATCGAAGAACTCTATGTTGTAGGGTATTTCGGTCCCCTTGTCATTGTACGTTGTAATCTGAAGGCTGCCGTAGTCATAAACCTTGTCCATGCCCTGCGATGCGCACGAAGGGATTTCATAAATTCTCTCCGGCTCCGGCATGTTATCCGGCAAAGCCTTAAGAAGATCGATTCTTACGCCTTCAAGTACAAAAAACCAGGTTTCTTCGCTAACAGGAACACCGACCGTTTCTGACTGCGCGCCGGTCGCCGGGCGCGTATCAGACGGATTGCCTTCGTTGTTGCACGCGGCAAAAACAATCAGAACAAGAACTGATATAAAGAAAACAGCTAATTTTTTCATCTCCGGTTATTGTCACTTTCTCTTGCATTAATGTATTTTTCGAGTTTTTCATTATAAAGCGTCAAGACGACGTCGTCTCCCCTGCGATCCGGAAGGCCGGACTCTGCCAGAATTCGACCGAAATATCCGGATAATTTCTCTGCGCCGCACACGTTCAGGTGCATTCCGCCGTCATATGTATCTTGGGAATAATCGATCCCGATTTCGTCTCTCAATCTGTCAAAATTGTAATACTCAAGTCCTCTTTCGGCAGCATATTCCGAGATCTGCGCGTCGTATTCGTCAAACCAGACCGGATAAATCCGGGGAGCCTTGAAAAGAATCAGTCTGATCGAGTTTTCATTGCACAGCGCGCATATTTTATCAAGCCATATATAATTGCTCTCGGCAAAGTCCGGATCCCTCAGCGTTTCGCGCGGGAAACCGCTGTAAGGGACCGTATCCTTCTCCATCAGAAAGCCGTTGAACGTATTTCTTTTTGTGCTGAAAAAATATCTGAAATCCTCAGAGGTCAACTCGGTTATCCTTGAGTGATACCTGATTATGGGGAAAAGATACGAGGCAAAGCTTTCGTCCTCTCCCATTGAAGCCCGAATAATACCGATCTTGTCCTCTGACCAGCGCATCAGGTCTATCGCAAGCCTGTTGTACTCCTCTTTTACAGGCTCCGAGTACCTCATAGAACCTACGCTTAGGACAACGGCTTTCGGGATCTCGTATTTCAGCGTCTCGCTTAAGATATAGTACGATTGCCAAATCAGCTGCTGCGAGTTGCCGCGCACATACGCGGTTATCCCGTACTGCTCCCATAAAATCATCGGACTGATATTGGCGTACACCTCGCAGTCGCCGATTATAATCAGGTCGTGCTCCCTGTCCTCGGAATAATACTGCGACGTCATACTCCCTTCGACAAGATGTTCGGAGTATTTCGGAGAAACCAGCCTTGTCAGCAGACATAAAATTATAATGGCAAGAACGGCAAATACCGCTGCCGATATAACAATCTTTTTTTTACACATTTCCGAGACATTTGGGATATGCGTCAAAATCCCAGTCGCGATACGTTTTTGTGCCGTAATTTACCACTGTTTCAAGTCGCATCGTATCATTCATAAGCTCATATTTAGGGTGATAGCCGACAGGCGTTCCGTCAATATGCCACCATGTATCGTCGATTTTTACAATGACCCAGAAATGAGGTATCGGGTATTTTTCCCTTGTTCTGCACAGATAAGTCTCAAATCCCCGCTCGTCAAGCAGTGCCTTGAGGCACACTGCGTGAACATAGCATTCGCCCTTGTTTTTCGTAAATCCATACCACACCGCGTCGCCGTTTCCGTCGCTGCCGGCTATATATTTTATTGACATGACGTACGCGCGGCAGGCCAGCGCCTCTTCCCTTTTGGATTCAAAGGTACCGAGACCGTCTGAAATCTGCTTCACAAGCGCGGCCGTATCCTCGTCGTTGTGAACAACTGTTATCTTTCTCTGCTTTGTCGCAACGTTGCCAAAACTGTCAACGGCGGTGTAAACAGCATAATACGTTCCCATTTTGTTAAAATCGACGTTTGACGAATTAACCTTGAAATGTACTGTTCCGTCACTGTCGTCGGTTGCTGTGACACCCTTTGTATAATCAGGCTTGACTCCCCTTACGACGGTAAGCTCGCCGAGACCTTTGAAAACAGGCGGAAGCTTGTCAATATAAAGGGTTACGACAAACGTCGTCTCCTCTTCTGTCCTGTTCCCGAATCTGTCCGTAGCGGAAACCTTTATCGTCTGGGGCTCGTTAATGAGGTCGTAGTCGATTTCGGTTTCAAGCGCAACCGTGATATCCTCCATATTCAGATCAAAAAGCGAATACACAAAATCCTCGGCAGACACTGTCGAACCCGGAGCGACCGAGACGGCTTCAAGTTCAAGTTCTGGAGGAGTAGTGTCAACGATCCTTACGGTCGTTCTGTTGACGCGACCGTTGCTCTCAGCCTCGACAATGTACTCGCCGACAGGCTGAGAATTGATCTCGTCTATCTTTTCCTGAGGAATTTTCCCCTCGTCGTGCTCGGGGGAAATCAGGAACATATTCTCTTCGATTTTATCGCCGAACTCCACCGTAAAACTGTCGTTCATCCAGTCGGTGTATAGCATTACCGTTCCCGGCGTACTATTACCCTCGCAGTCGATAACAGATATTTCAACAGGCATTTCGTAACTAAAGGCATCCGGCAGTTTCATTACCGTATCATACCTTGAAAGGTCTGAAACGCTTACAATGAAATCATTGACGTCAGGCGTATACCCGGGATTTGTATAAAAGTCACGAAACTCGACGGCCGGAGGCGTCGTGTCCTGCACAGTAAACGTAACGGCCTCTATGTAATCTCCGTAGGCAAACTGGACTGTACTGTGCCCGGTTACTGAAGTGTTTATCGAAGACAGATCGGAAAGAACCGATATTTTCTCATCCTTTCGCGCATTTTCCGTTCTGAACAGTTCAGCGGAAAGAACAACCCTCTCGCCGAGTTCAATGGTCACGTCATGAAAAAACGGCGGCTCGTCTTTTCTGAAAAGCTCTTTAATATTTTCGCATGCCGCAAGAGACAGCATCAAGAGTATTATCAAGAGAATAAAAACAAAACGTTTCATACGAAAATCCCAGCTTGACATAAAGTGATTAATCAGGAAGCGTGCTCAGACATACATACGGGTAAAAGTTGCCGTCGGCCGCCTTGCTTGAAGTTGCGCTGCGCGCGTCAAGATCGTTGAAATGCCACCATTCGGATGCAAGCGGCGTAAAACCCGCCCCGATGCAGATATCCCTGAAAACCAGCGCATCCACGGTCATTGTATCAGCAAGCGGAACGGATTTCCAGCCTGTCGCCTTTATTGAAGAAAACGGATATGCATAAGTAATCGACATAACGGAAAGCTCATGCATCGGCGACGGCATCTCAAGAGACTTTGTTTCGTACGGACACGTAACAGTATATTTGCCGACAGTGACGGACGTGCAGGACTCTACGTGCTCGAGATTGGCGTCGATGGCGTAGCCGTACTGGTGAGAACCCCTGCCGGTCGACGCAAACCAGGTCGTCGACCACGTCTCGTTGGATACTCCCGCCCTGACCTTCGAATTTTTATTCATCAACGCCTTGAGCCCGTTATATATTTTCACCTGCACGTTATACGGGCGGTACGCCTCGTGCATTACAAGTGTATAACCGAAGTCAAGCGCGATCTGCTGTGCCGCGCATATTTTCTTTGCGGTACTGTAAAGAGAGATAATGATATACTCATCCCGTCCGAGTCTCGGGTTATACGCTTTGTTTGAAACCTCATACAGATTTTCGTTGGTTACACCCGGAATAGGATAAAGAGATGAAGTGTAAATACTGCTTGAAGCGTTTGTGTTTTTGTAAATAATCGAAGGAATGACGTCGGGGAGATTCACAAAGCAGAGTCTTGATTCGATCCAGCCGATAACCGAGCCGCTTTTTATCTGAAGCCAGCCGTCGTCCGTATCGGCAAGTATGGTAAAACAGTCCCCCATACCCATGGCAATAACAACAGACGAGGATTTATCAGGGTTTTTGTACACGCTGACGGTCGTACCGACATAACCTGTAGCACCGTCAATCGGCAGTTCAAAACCGTTGTATTGTGCATTCGGCTGGATATCGACCGTCTTTTCTCTGATTTTTGCCTCATACGTGATGGGCGGCAACAGAGTATCGTCGGTCGCAGTATCAGTAAAGAGGGCATCCGGGTCCTTATTGCTGCCATGAACCGAAACCGGATTATCAGACCCCGAACTGTTTTTCTTAAAAATCATAAACGCCGCGACAAGCACAAGGATGATCAGCACGATTATTACAACTCTTAAAAAATTCTGTGCAAACGCATACTGATCGTTGTTTTTTTTCTTTCTGTTTGTCATTTCAAAACCTTTCAGTCAACAGAAGCAATTTGTTCTGTCAAAATCAAAATCTGCCGCTGTGTCCGCCGTGAGAGGAACCGGAACTGCTCGTATGAGTTGACGAGCCGCCGCCTCCGCTTCTCGAGCCGCTGTCGGTATCCCGTCTCGTTTTCGACACGTCGCTGCGCAGGAACACGTCGCTGTTGTCTATAAGCTCAAAACTGTTTTCAATGAGATACGCAGATGCGTTGTTGACCGGGCGAACGGAGGTAAGCTTTCTTTTCTCAATGCCCAGCTTGATCAATGCGAAAAGCAAGGACACGACGAGCGGTATCAGAATGCGAACGGGCGAGAGGAAGAAAGCGCCTAAGGAACGGTCCCTCTCGGTATAAGAAGAGTAATCCGGATATGAATAACCGCCGTGATACGCGTCGCCGTTTGCGTCGTAATAGTTTATATAACGGCTGCAGTCATTGGCAAATGATGAGACGGCGGCATAAAAATTCCCGTTTGACAGATAAGCGACGAAACTGTCCTCTATGTCGTACAGTATCTCGTCGGTAAGAGCATTAATCGCCTTGCCTTTCGTGGAGGTGGCCCATCCGCGTCCTCCCATATCGACCAGAAGCAGTACCCCGTCGTCGGAATAACCGTTATAATCGTAATAATCGTCTGCATATTCCGTAAGCGCGTCGTCGTAGCTGTCAATAAGGTCATCGTAGTCAAACGGCTCTCCGCGGTAGGTTATCTCATTGACAATCAGAGCGACTATATCCGCCCCGCACCCGTCCGACGCTGATTTAAGGAACTGTTCAAGAGCAACCCGCTCCGCCGATGAGAGCAGCCCCGCGCTGTCGACAACGTATTTTTTTTCGGCATATGAGAAAAGGAGGACGCGCAAAAAAGAATAACCGCGGAAACAAATGCTAAAAATTTCTTTAGAAAACTTCTCACAGCATAAACCTCCAGAACAGCCACACGATTCCAAGCGTGACAGCAGCAGCCGAAGCAAGGTAGACAAAAAACCATTTCCACCATTCTTTTTTGTCCATGGGCAGATTCCCGACCATTTTGCCGGTCTGACCGTTCATGGCGAAATGATAGTTTTGCCCGTTCCACGTGGTATTAAGGAACCATACTGGGTAAAGGACGTATTTGGTAATACCCTTGTCAATATTTACAGATCTCGACTCGTTTGTCAGAGAGTCGTATTCGGACGCCGTCTGTTTCAGCATCGCTTCGGAGGTTACTCCTATTCGGTAATTCGCGCGCGTCTCGCATTCGGATTCGGCGACGTCATACCGGTCTGCGTAATACCCGCTCAGATATGTGGAACTGAAATTCACCGCCTGGCTGAAATCAAACGGCTCGATCGATTCCATGAGGTCGTCTTCCATCTTGGAGGAGCCGTCTACGGGGACCGCTCCGAACGAGACGTTACCGGCTCTGATCAGCGCGAAGTAAGAGGTCTCCGTGTAATTGAACCGGGAATC
>JAFZTO010000093.1 GCA_017618795.1 Clostridia bacterium
CTCACCGTTTACGCGAATTACAATCCGACAGACATCGGTACGGTTCCCGGAAAGAACGTTCAGCGCGTCATATATCACATGGACGGCGGCAAAGCCTTTGGAAGTCACGACGTTTTCTGTGCCGATTACACCGACGATTATTATTACTACCCGAACACGCTTCCGGATCTTGAATATTTTCAAAGGGAAGGCTTCGTGCTTGCCGGCTACAGGACGGCGGATGACAAATTCGTCGGCTGCGGCTGGAACGCCGAAACAGACAAAAACAATACAGCCGAGCTTTACGCCTACTGGCTGCCAGAGGCCGAACTGTCGGATTTCACCTTTGAATACGACCGCGCTACGGAAGGCGTTAAGATAACCTCTTACAGCGGGAACGCCGAAACAGTGGCAGTGCCCCTTTTCTACCGCGGCAAGCCCGTAACGGTAATAGGCAAAGGCGCTTTCCGCGGATGCTCCTTCCGCACGCTCATGATAAGCAGAAACACAGTCACGGTGGAGGACGGCGCGATCTGCGACTGCCCAGATTTTACCGAACTTATATTCAGCGACGGTGTTCAGAACATCTCCGACGCTGCGATTCAAAACTGCCCGTCCTTTAAAACCCTGAAAATGAGCGCGGTGATCATGCCCCGCTTCTGCGACGACCGCGAAGGCACCTACGCGATAAAATACGAGCACATCCGCGCCCCCGCAGACCGGAAAAAACTTGTAATCGTTGGCGGATCAAACCTTGTGTACGGCATCGACTCCAACATACTTTACAACGCCTTAAACCCCGTTTACGGCTTTGACGTCATAAACTACGGCTGCAACAAATACGCGCCGACCCTGTTTTTCCTCGAGGCCTGCAGGCCGTATTTTGCGGAGGGTGACGTTCTGCTTCTCTGCCCGGAGGACAGCGAATTCCAGTTCGGACTCGGACGTATAGTCGCATATATATGGCACTATTTCGAATCGGCCTACGAGGCGTTCGCCGAAGTTGACATCCGCCATTTCGAGAACACCTTCACCACCTTTGCCGAGTTCAGCGCGACGCGCCGGAACATGGCGCCAAAGACCTATCAGATGAAAACGTCCCAGACGACAAACCGCTTCGGCGACTACATCGCCGAAAAGAAGGGACACGTCAGATCCTTCGACCCCTTCACGGTCAGCAGCAAGGTCAACCTGCAGACGAAAAACGTGACAAAGCACAGGGAAGCTCTCAACGCCGAACTTGACGCGTACGCCTCCGCGGGCGTCCGGGTGTGGCTGACGCACGCGGTCAACAACTTAAATTCCCTTAAGGACGAGAGCCGTCCCGGCGGGCGCGTCTTCAGCGAGTTCGAGAAAACCGTCCGCGAGACGCTGCACTGTACCGTGATATCAAGCCTCGGGGACTACGTAATGGAGCCCGAATATTTTTACAATTCAAATCAGCATCTGAACAGCGAGGGAGCGGCCCTGCGCACGCGAAAGCTGCTTGAGGACATACTGCGGCAGCTGTCGGAGGAGAAGGGGGACTGATGACGATGGAATGGAACTTTTTTAACATTTTCATGTCAGCCGTTTTCGCACTTACGCAGAACATCGTTTTCCTGGCCATGCGGAAACGCGGAGACGACGGCCCGGACCTTGCGCTTTGTTTCGTTTCCGTTGTTCTGTACGCCGTCATGCTGTTTTTCCTGCTTTCAAGAGGCGCGTCCCTCAGCCAGGCGGCTCTTGTCACGGCCTGCACGCTGCCCTGCGCGTTCATCCCGCTGAAGGGAGGAAAGTCATGACATTCAATTCCGCCGGCTTTCTGATATTCTTTCCCGTGGTTCTGCTGTTCTACTTTCTGCTGCCTAAAAAGCTGACCTGGATATGGCTGCTCGCCGCCAGCTACTGGTTTTACATGAGCTGGAACAGGGATCTTGTGTTTCTTATTCTCTTTACGACGGCCGTTTCATATGCCGGAGGTCTCATAATAGAAAAAAGCAGCAAAACCGCCGTGAAAAAAACCGCGCTTGCGGTGACTGTCGTCTCATCTCTCGGAGTGCTGTTCTTCTTTAAGTATTTCAACTTTCTGACGGATTCGCTCAATCGCGTTTTTGAGTTTTTCGGTGGAAAAACGCCTTTTGCAGCGCTTGACCTCATCCTTCCGGTCGGCATCTCCTTCTACACCTTTCAGACACTTTCATACGCCATCGACGTTTACAGGGGGAAAATCGGGGCCGAACGGCATTTCGGATACTACGCTTTATACGTATCGTTCTTCCCGCAGCTCGTGGCCGGGCCTATAGAGCGGCCGGAAAACCTGCTTCCTCAACTTAAAGAAAAGCACCCCCTGCGCACGGACGACGCGCTGGCAGGTCTGAAAAAAATGGTACTGGGATTTTTCAAGAAGGTGGTTGTCGCCGACATGCTCGCTCCGCTTGCCGACGGCGTTTTCGCCGCGCCCGGCCAGGCGAGCGGAATCTCCGTGCTGCTTGCGTGTCTGGCTTTCACCGTTCAGATATACTGCGATTTCTCCGGTTACACCGACATCGCCATAGGCTGCGCACGGATAATGGGAATAAGGCTCATGCAGAACTTTGACCTTCCGTACGGAGCGCGCTCCATAAAGGAGTTCTGGGCAAAATGGCACATAAGCCTGTCCTCGTGGTTCATGGATTATCTGTATATCCCGCTCGGCGGCAACCGCTGCCCGCGGGCCCGGCACCTCTGCAATCTTATGATCGTCTTTCTTGTGAGCGGTCTCTGGCACGGAGCCTCGTGGCATTTTGTGCTCTGGGGAGGCCTTCACGGACTCTATCAGGTGATCGGGATCCTGACCCGAAAGCCGAAGGACCGCCTGCTTGACCTTCTCGGCATAAAAAAGGACGGACGGTTTTACCGTGCCGTTCAGCGCGTGACGACGTTTTTGCTGGTCGCTTTCGCCTGGCTGCTCTTCAGGGCGGACTCGACCGCCGACATGCTGATTCTTGTGCACAGACTTTTCACCGCATGGCCGGCCGACTCTGCCGCTTCCGCCTATGCCTTCTTCGGCTCGGACGTCACCCGTCTCGTGCTCTGCGCCGCCGCCGTTTTCGTAATGGCGCTCATGGACCGCTCCGAGCACTCCGACGCCGCCTGCCCTCAGATTGGCTTCAGAGCAGAAAGACTCGTCCCATATCTCGCGGCAGTGTGGATCATAGCCTTTTCATGGATAAGCCTGCAGGCTTCTGGCGGCTCAGGAACCTTCATTTACTTCCAGTTCTGACAGAATGGTTAACGACATGGAAAACAAAAAAGGCAAAAAGAGAAAAATAATTCCGTACGTAATAATAACCGTTCTCATGCTGCTCGTCCCCGTTCTGCTCCCGGTCTGCGCCGAACTGTTTGTTCCGCCTCAGTACACAAAAACGTTTTCGTCCGAACTCGTCGAAAAGGTACGCATTCTTGAAAGCACATCCGGTCCGAAAATAGTCGTTATCGGCGGCTCCGCCGTGGCATTCGCCCTTGATTCAAATCTTATGAGCGAAAAAACCGGCATGAATACCGTCAACTTCGGGCTCTACGCTTCGCTCGGAACGCGCGTGATGCTCGAGCTGGCGAAAAAGCACTTAGGAGAAGGCGACATCGCGGTGATCTGTCCCGAAACCGACAGACAGACAATGTCTATGTTCTTCGGCGCAGCTGCCATGTGGCAGGCAACCGAGGAGGACAGAAGCATACTCCTGTCGCTGCCGGCAGACATGAAAAGGGAAATGGCGCTGCGTTTCTGGGACTACGCCGCCGACAAGTGCAGACTCTGGAGCACAGGTACTCCCAATCCCGAGGGCGTATACAGGAGAGATTCCTTCAACAGTCTCGGCGACGTCGTTTACGATCGTCCGCAAAGCAGAATGCCTCTCGGTTACGATCCGTCTAAAATCATAAATCCCTCGCCGGACACGCCCGATCCCGAATTCATCGGTCTGGTAAACGATTTCACCTCCTGCGCGAGGGAAAAAGGCGCCGAGGTTTATTTCTCTTTTGCACCCATGAACAAAGCGGCGATAAAAAACGGAGTTACGGACGACTCTCTCTACTCATATTACCTGAGCCTCTGCTCATCGCTCGGCTGCGAGGTGATAAGCGACGTAAGCAAAAGCATAATGGACCCGGGCTATTTCTACGACAGCAATTTCCACCTTAACGACAGCGGAAAGACGGTCTGGACCGCAAACCTGACGCTTGATATTCTTCGCACGCAGGGCAGGGCCGTCGGTCTCTCGCTGGATCTGCCCGAGCCTCCCGCGCTCCCCGAAGGAGCGGTGATTGCCGAAGACGACGGAACCGACAGATATTTCGTATTCCGCGAAATCAGAAACGACGACGGGGAGATACAGTGGTACAGCGTCTCCGGCCTGTCCGACGAGGGAAGGAACGAAAGAGAACTGACGCTCCCGTATCTTCACCTCGGCATCCCGGTACACAGCATAGACAGAAACTCCTTCTACGGAGCATCAAAGCTTGAAAGCCTCGTAATCCGCGACAACATTTTTTCGATAGAGTCGGGAGCCTTTGCCGGCGCCCCGTTATTAAGCTCGCTGCATATCCTCAACGAGGACGAGTCGAGCATGGCAGTCGATCAGCTCACGCTTTTCGAGGGAGCGAACGTCGATATAAAGATATACCTCTACTCCGAAAAAAGCTATTCGTCATACGTCGCCGGCTATTTCTGGGCCAACTACGGCGGGAAAATGGTCTTAAAGAGACGCTGAGCACGCCGGGAACGCTCCGCTCTCCTTTCGGCATATATCAGAACAGATAATCAGAAAAAGAATAATTATCAGCTAAAAATTTCATTTTTACTTGACAATACTGCCGGGCAGGTGTATAATATTGTATAATATGCAGAAATTAATTCATAAGAAATTCTAAATAAACAATACTGCAACCGGAGAAATTATGAAAAAAAACATTCTTTTAAAGATCCGCGACGCGATACCCACAATGTCCAAGGGGCAGAGAAAACTCGCGTATTTCATCCTTGACAATTACGAAAAGGCAGCCTTCATGACCGCCGTCAAGCTTGCCGACGCCGTCGACACAAGCGAAAGCACCGTCGTGCGTTTTGCCGTCAATCTCGGATACCGCGGTTATCCTGATTTTCAGAGCAATCTGCGCGAAATGCTCCGCGCGCGCCTGACCTCTGTACAGAGGATGGAGGTTTCCTCCGACCTGCTCGGAGAAGCGGATCGCATCACGACCACTCTCAACACAGACATCTCCCGCATACGCGCCACCGCGGACCAGATCAGCAGGCAGGACTTCCGCGACGCCGCAGACAGAATCTGCTCCGCAAAACACATATACGTTATGGGCATGAGATCCTCCGCCTATCTTGCCGGCTTTCTCGCCTATAACCTGAGATATATGTTCGAAAACGTCACGCAGGTGCGCACGAGCTCAGGATCTGAGGTCTTTGAGGAACTGCTCCGCGCAGGCGAGGGCGACGTAGTCATAGCAATCAGCTTCCCGCGCTACTCCTCGCGCATCGTGACCGCCGTGGAATTTGCCAGGTCAAACGGCGCTTACGTAGTTTCGCTGACAGATTCTCCGCTTTCTCCCATTGCCGGCGACACCGACGCAAGACTTTACGCGCGCTCGGATATGTCCTACTTTGCCGATTCGCTCGTTGCTCCGTTTGCCGTAATCGACGCGCTCATTGCCGAACTTGCGTCCCGCAAAAAGAACGAACTTGAAAAAACCCTTGCCCGCCTTGAAGAAATATGGGACGAATACAACATCTACGACAAGGACGCAAAGTGACCCTGACGGTTTAATGAAAACAGCAATTATAGGCGGCGGTGCATCCGGTATGATGTGCGCCGCCCTGCTTTTGGAAAGAGGGGCGGACGTTACGCTCTTTGAAAAAAACGGCAGATGCGGACGAAAACTTGCCATTACCGGAAAAGGGCGCTGCAATCTGACCAATAACTGCTCCCGGAACGAATTCTTTTCCTCCGTCGTTTCTAATCCGCGGTTTCTGTACTCCTCATACAGCGTGTTTTCCTGCGCCGACACCATGGAATTTTTTGAAAGGCGCGGAGTGCCGCTTAAGACCGAGCGGGGAAACAGAGTCTTCCCCGTGTCCGACAACGCGCGCGACGTTGTGGACGCGCTTTTCCGTGACGTAAGGAAATCAGTAAGATACGAGGAGGTCCTGTCGGTAAAAAAAGCCGCCGGGACGGGCTTTGAAATAAAAACCCCGCTGAAAACCTATGCGTTCGAAAACACGGTGGTTGCCACAGGCGGGCTTTCCTATCCTCTTACAGGCTCAACCGGAGACGGATACCGCTTCGCGCGCGAAAACGGGCTTGCGGTTACCCGGACGCGCGGATCGCTTGTACCTTTGACCTCCCCGTCTCCGGACTGTGCCCGAATGATGGGACTGTCTCTTAAAAACGTTGCTCTGACAATTCTTGACGGTCAGAAAAAAATATATTCCGATTTCGGTGAAATGCTTTTTACCCATTTCGGCATAAGCGGGCCGATGGTGCTCTCTGCCTCCGCCGTCATGGACAACCCGAAGGACAGAAATTACGTCGCTTCCATAGATCTTAAGCCCGCGCTTGACGAAAAAACGCTCGACGCGCGGATAATACGCGATTTTTCACAGAATATAAACAGAGACTTCGGGAACTCCCTGGGCGGGCTGCTCCCGTCGGGGATGACAGCCGTCTTCGTTGAGCGCACCGGAATCCCCGCGGATAAAAAGATGCACTCGGTCACCCGGGAGGAACGCGGAAGAATCGCCGGGCTGCTCAAAAATCTCACTATCCCGATCTCGGGCTTCCGACCTGTCTCCGAGGCGATAGTCACGCGCGGAGGGGTTTCGGTCGATGAAATCAATCCGAAAACCATGGAATCCAAAAGGGTTCCCGGTCTTTATTTTGTCGGAGAAGTACTTGACGTCGACGCCTTCACCGGCGGTTTCAACCTTCAGATAGCCTTTTCAACCGCCGCCGCGTGCGCGCACGCCCTGTCGGGCGAATGAAATTCCCGTATGTCAAAGCTGAAGCATTTCATAAAATCCAATCCGGTGATGCTGATCGCGGCAGCCGCCGCGCTCGTTACCTGCTTTTTCGTGCCGCCGGACAGAGAATATTACGGATATTTTGATTTTAAGACCCTCTCTTGTCTTTTTATGACCCTTGCGGTCGTCTGTGCGCTGCGCAACATCAAATTTTTTACCATCATAGCCAGAAAGACGGTAAAAACCGCCGGCAATCTGCGAACGCTTGCGCTCGTGCTTATCGTCATGACCTTCGTCGGCTCTATGATAATCGCCAACGACATGGCGCTCATCACATTTCTTCCGATAGGCTACTACGCCCTTTCGGTGGCAAAGAAAGAGAAATACAGCGCGTTCATCTTCATACTGCAGAACGTCTCCGCCAACCTCGGGGGCATGCTTACTCCGTTCGGAAATCCGCAGAACCTGTATCTCTACACTTTTTTCCGCATCCCGGCAGGTGAATTTACGCTCATTATGCTTCCGCTTTTCCTGCTCGCGATACTTATGCTGGCGCTGTTCTGCCTGTTTCTGAAACCCGAGAAGATCGAACTCAGCGAGGATTTTTCCGAAACCGTGAACCGGCCGCGCGCGGCCCTGTACCTTGCGCTCTTCGCTGTCTCGGTTCTGTGCATTTTCCGCGTTATCGACTGGCGCGTCTGCCTTGCCGCGGTGCTGATATGTCTGCTGATCTTCGATCGCGAAGCTCTGAAAGCTGTGGACTACCCTCTTCTTGCGACCTTTGCCTTCTTTTTCGTTTTTTCCGGCAATATGGCGCGGATCGGGACGGTAAAAGACCTGATGTCCTCCGTTCTTTCCGGCGGAATTCTGCTGCCCTCGCTCCTTTCCTGCCAGTTTATCAGCAACGTGCCGACCGCGATCCTGCTGTCGCGCTTCACAGCCGACTATCGCGCTCTTCTTTACGGGGTCAACATAGGCGGTACCGGCACTCTCGTCGCCTCGCTCGCCAGCCTCATAACGTTCAGCGAGTACCGGATCCTTTATCCGGGCAAAGGCGGCAGGTATCTTCTGCTTTTTACCGTCATCAACGCCGTCTTCCTCGCTGTTCTTGGAGGCGCTGCGTTCCTGATCCTGAAACTGTTCTGAAAAAAATCCGGCGTTCTGAATTTACGCCGGATTTTGTATTTTCACTTTTTTTCCATCTCCGCTATAAGAAACGATAACGTTGTTTCAAGCCTGTCGATTCCCTCAAGCTTTTCCCTGTCCCCGCGCGAAGTGTGAAAGAAATACGGGGTCATGCGGAAGACCGCGTTTATCTGTTCCGCGCCTTCGACCGTTACGTCGTATGTAATACTTTCTGTTTTAACAGGCACGAAGGACGGAGCATCGGGAAGAACCTCGGAGTTTTCATACGGATGCTCGTAAAGCAGCCTTTTCAGCCCCCACAAATGCAATGCGCCGGGAAGCACCGTTATCAGAGTACCGCCCTTTTTCAGCACGCGTGAAAACTCGCCGTCGCAGAACGGCGCGAAAAGATGCGTCGCAAAGTCGAACGCCCCGTCCGGTACCGGCACGGACGTCATGTTGGCGACAAAATATCGCGCGCCTCCCCGCTTTGCGGCAAGCCGCACCGCCTCCCTTGAGATGTCAAAACCGTAAACGTCAAGCCCTTCGACGGTTCCGAGAGCACTTGTGTAGTATCCTTCTCCGCAGCATATGTCGAGCAGCTTTCCTGTTTTTCCCGCAAAAATCTCTTTCAGTCTGTCGCGCAGCGGGGCGTAGTAGCCTTTGTTCAGAAAATCCCTGCGTGCCCTGCACGACGCGGCGTCATCGCCTATTCTGTCCCCCGGTCTTCCCGCCCGCAAAAGATTCACGTATCCCTCTTTCGCCACGTCGTATGAGTGACCGGCAGTGCATTTCATTGTATTAAGTTCTTTTTCAAGCGGTTTCCCGCATACCGGACATAAAAGCATTACAGTCCTCCCGTCCGCCTGTTCTGTTCCGCGCGGCGCGTTTCCGCATGCAACCCAATAATTATACCACATATATACTGGAAAATCAAGAGGTTTCCGCGCTTTAACCCGCCGCCGGGCTTCAATTCTCATCTGCGCGCGAAAATTAACACTTTCCCCCTTTACTTTTTCGCGAATTTGCGGTATAATAATAGATTAGGAGAAAATACCCTTATTTAAGCGGGAGGAAATAATGTCCGGAAGCATCAAATTCAGAGCAAAAATCGCATATCTGTGGCAGGAATACAAATTTCTGCTCGTTGCGTTTATAATACCGCTTCTGCTGCAGTGGATGATTTTCATTGCCATGGAGGTCTATCCGTTCGGCAATTCGTCAGTTCTTGTTCTCGATCTGAACGGGCAGTACATATATTTCTTCGAGGATCTGCGCAACAAGGTGCTGAGCGGCAGTTCCTTCCTCTATACCTGGTCACGCTCGCTCGGCGGCGAATTCATGGGCATCTATGCATACTATCTCGCCTCTCCGTTCTCTTTCCTTGTCGCTCTTTTCCCGTCCGAGCACATGACCGAGGCGCTCCTCGTCATCGAACTGCTCAAGACCGGCCTGATGGGCTTCACCATGGCTCTGTATCTGAATCAGGCCAAAAAATCGGCAAAGTTCAACACGATTATTTTCTCCACATGCTACGCCCTTTCCGCCTACGCCGTCGTGTACGGCCACAACACGATGTGGATAGACTGCGTGATACTGCTCCCTCTTGTGTCGCTTGGAATAGAACAGCTGATCAAAAAGGGAGAGTTCAAGCTGTACGTGCCGTGCCTTGCGCTCTGTCTGCTCACCAGCTTTTACATCGGCTACATGGTCTGCCTGTACGTCATAATCTATTTCTTCTATTACTACCTCGCGCGCAGCAGCCACAGCGAAAACAATTTCTGGCTGGAGGAAAACCATTTCTGGAAATCGCTCGGACGCATCGCCTGGTTTTCTCTGATTGCGGTGTGCATAGCGATGATAATTATTTACCCCGCCTATACCTCGCTTCAGTTCGGAAAGAGCACCTTCAGCACCACCAAGTGGACCTTCTCGCAGCGTTTCGACCTTATGGACTTCTTTGTCAAGCTGTTCCCCGGTTCCTACGACACGGTGCGGCCGGAAGGGCTGCCCGTCATCTACTGCGGCGTGCTTGCAGTGCTGCTTGTGCCGGTATATTTCATCTGTTCAAGAATCCGCTGGCAGGAGCGCATAATGGGCGGCATCGTGCTTGCCTTCTTCATCCTCTGCTTCGACACCAACGCGGTCGATATTTTCTGGCACGGCTTCCAGAAGCCCAACTGGCTCAACTACCGCTACAGCTTCATGTTTATATTCCTCATGCTCGTGTTCGCCTACAAAGCCTTCACCGAGCTGCCGAACATTCAGTACCGCAACGTCATGTACGTGTCGGGAGCGTTCGTTATTCTCCTCATGCTCATACAGAAGCAGGACTACGAGTTCGCGGGCGACTGGTCGTGCATTGCTCTTTCGATTTTTGCCATAGCCGTTTACGCGGCGACCCTCTATCTTGTTCACGCCGGGAAAATGCACGGCATGGCCGCCTGCTTAATAGCCGTGATATGCTGCGTCGAGCTGTTTGCCTCGGGCATGCTCAACATAACGGCTCTTGACAGCGACGTTGTCATTTCGTCCCGCACCTCATACAACAGTTATATGGAAAAGGTTCGCCCGTCTGTCGAATGGATAAAGAATTACGACACGTCCGAATTCTACCGCATGGAGAAAAACTTCCACCGCAAGACCAATGACCCTATGACCCTCGGCTTCTACGGCATATCAAACTCCACCTCAACTCTGAACAAATCGGTCATCAAAACTCTACACAGCTACGGCTACGCCTCCAAGTCGCACTGGACCAAATACCTCGGCGGCACGCCCGTGTCCGATTCTCTCATCAACATGAAGTATATTATCTCCAACACCGAAACGGACAATCAGGTCTGGGAGCTTATACACACCGACGAGGATTACTATTATTACACGTATTACAACCCCTATATCCTTTCGCTCGCCTACGCTGCAAACGCTGACCTTGCCGGACTTGAACTGTCCGAATACGCTTCCTGCTTCGACGCTCTCAACGCCGTCGTTTCGGCGATATGCGGGCGCGACGTTCAGCTTTTCACGCCGCTGGAGGTAACAAACACCGATTACTCCAACATTACGACCGGCTTTACAACACAGCACCGCAAGTACAGTAAAAAGGATGAGACGGCTTCGGCGCGCATCACATATACTGTTGAGGTGCCGGCCGGAATGCCCGTATATCTGAACTTCCCGACCGACTATCCGCGCGAGGCCAATCTCAAGGTAAACGGCATCTCAAAGGGGACCGCGATGGGCAACGAAACCGACCGCGCCATTTACCTCGGAGTGTTTGACGAAGAACAGACAATAACCGTCGTTCTGGAACTGAAAGACGATCCTGTTTACATCAGGACCAATCAGGAATATTTCTACTCCTTCGACTCCGGACTCTTCAAAGAGGTGTTCTCCGAGCTGCAGAAGGGCAACCTGAACATCACTCACTTTGACGACACGCACATCGAAGGAACCGTGAACGTGCCGGAGGGGAACTCGCTGCTTGCCACCTCCGTCGCCTTCGACGAGGGCTGGCGCGTTTATATCGACGGGCAGCGGGCGGAGCTTATTAAAATCGAGGACTCGCTCCTTGCCGTCAGCATAACCGAAGGCGAGCACGAGGTGAAAATGGAGTATCTGCCAAAATGCTATACGGTGGGCGGAGCGATATCGCTTGCCGGCATCGGCCTCTTCGTCCTGTGCATAATAGGTGACGAGATACGCAAGAGAATCGCTCTGCGCCGCTGGGCAGAGGAAAACTGTATTTTCTGATTTTTTCGGCAAAACCTCCGCAATAACCGAAACAGGCTTACAAAATGACGAAAAAAAAGAAAGTCCTTCTTGTAATCTGCATAGTTTTGCTTGTCCTGACGGCGGCGCTTTCGGTCGTGCTTGTCATTCATCTGACAAAACGCGGGCAGGACGAACGGCAGCCTATTGCGATAACGCCGGTCGACAGCCGGGATCTTGTCGTTTATTTTCTGGACGCCGGGCAGGCGGACTGCACACTGCTGTCGTGCCCCGACGGTAACGTGCTTGTCGACACGGGGCTGTATGAAATCCGCTTCCGCACACTAGCGTACCTCAACAGCCTCGGCGTGAAGACAATCGACTGGCTCGTCGTAACGCACGCACACTCCGACCATTACGGCGGAGCGGATTCGGTCATGGAGGCGTACAAAATAAACAACTTTCTGCTCGGTGGAGGCGTCAGCACCGCCTACGGCTACGAAAAAATGCTCGAGGCCGCCGAAAGAAAAAACATAAACACCGTGGAGCCGTTTGCCGGTTATCGCTTTTCTGTCGGTGAAATGCGCTGCGAGGTGCTGGGCCCTCTCCGCGACTACGGAGACGAGAACATGAACAGCCTTGTGCTCAAAGTCACATACGGGCAGAACGTCATACTGCTTATGGCCGATACCGGATTTGAAGCTGAAGCGGAGCTTGTCACCCGGTACGGCGAGCAGATGAGGGCGGACATACTCAAGATCGGGCACCACGGCTCCGCCTATTCCACCTCAAGCTATTTTCTGAAGACCGTTCATCCGCATTACGCTGTTGCCTCATGCGGCAGAAACAACGACTACGGCCATCCCGCCCCGTCCACAAGAAGCAGACTGATTGAACTTACCATCCCGCTGATTATAACACACGAAAACAGCCCCGCCGTGATCTTCGAATGCACCGGCGAGGAAGTCATAAGAAGATAAGACAGTATCTGATGTTCAACCTAAAAGCACCGTATTCCCCAATGGGGGACCAGCCGGAAGCTATCGAAGCCCTGTCCGACGGAATAGAAAAAGGCCTGCGAGAGCAGGTCCTTTTGGGTGTTACCGGGTCGGGAAAAACCTTCACGATGGCCAACATCATCGCCCGCGTCAATAGACCGACCCTTGTGCTCGCTCACAACAAAACTCTCGCCGCGCAACTGTGTTCTGAATTCCGCGAACTGTTTCCCGACAACGCCGTGGAGTATTTCGTCTCCTACTACGACTATTACCAGCCCGAGGCATACATCCCCGGCAAGGACATATACATCGAAAAGGACGCGCTCATCAACGACGAGATCGACAAGCTGCGTCACTCCGCCACCTCGGCGCTTTTCGAGAGGCGGGACGTTATCATCGTCTCCTCGGTCTCCTGCATATACTCGCTCGGCGACCCTGAAGACTACCGCAGCCTTATGATTGGTCTGCGCCCCGGCATGGAAATGGGGAGAGACGCGCTGCTGCGTTCGCTGATCTCCATAAAATATACCCGCAACGACATAAGCTTCGAGCGCAACTGCTTCCGCGTTATGGGCGACACCGTTGACGTATACCCGTCGTCCTCCGACGGAAAAATCATCCGGGTCGAGTTCTTCGGTGACGAGATAGACCGTCTGTCAGAGCTTGACAAACTGACGGGCGAATATCTTCGCGAGCTGCGCTTTGCCTCGATTTTCCCCGCTACCCACTACGCGACGACCGACGAAAAGCGCGAAAGGGCGATTGCTGAAATAAGAGCCGAGCTTGCCGAAAGAGTAAAATACTTTGAGGATCAGGGAAAACTCGTAGAGGCTCAGCGCATTGCGGAGCGGACCAACTACGACCTTGAAATGATAAACGAGATCGGTTACTGCTCCGGCGTGGAAAACTATTCGCGCGTTTTTTCGGGCAGACCGGTGGGCTCCACCCCCTACACGCTTCTTGATTATTTCCCGAAGGATTATCTTCTTTTCATTGACGAGAGCCACGCGACCATTCCGCAGGTGCGGGGCATGAGCGGCGGCGACCGCGCCAGAAAGGAAAATCTTGTCAATTACGGTTTCCGGCTTCCGTCCGCCTTCGACAACCGCCCCCTGTTTTTCGACGAGTTCAGGCAGAGGATAAATCAGGTCGTTTACGTTTCTGCCACCCCCGCCGAATACGAGCTCGGACGCGCGCAGAGAATCGCCGAGCAGCTTATACGCCCGACAGGCCTTGTTGATCCCGAAATAGAGGTGCGCCCGATAGCCGGACAGGTAGACGACGTGATGGGAGAGATACGCGAAAGAGCGAAAAAGGATCAGCGCGTTCTGGTCACGACGCTCACCACCAAAATGGCCGAGGACCTCACCGACTATCTTTCGTCAAACGGCATAAGGGTACGCTATCTGCACCACAGGATCGAGACCGTTGAGCGCATGGAAATAATACGCGACCTCCGCGCCGGGATCTTCGATGTGCTTGTAGGCATTAATCTGCTGCGCGAGGGGCTGGACATTCCGGAGGTGAGCCTTGTCGCTATTCTCGACGCCGACAAGGAGGGCCTCTTCCGCTCCGCGACCTCGCTCATCCAGACGGTCGGACGCGCCGCGCGCAACGCCGAGGGAAAGGTGATCATGTACGCCGACTCGGTGACAAAATCCATGGACGTCGCCATTACCGAAACAAACCGCCGTCGCGAAAAGCAGCTTGCCTTCAACCGCGAAAACGGCATAGTTCCAAAGACCATCGTCAAGGAGATACGCGATCCCATCGACATCGGTCTGCCGGCAAAATCGTCAAAGGACGGCAGAAAACGCGTTTTCACGCCTTCGGAGCGCGACGGCATACCGGAGATCATCGAGCGTCTGACAAAACAGATGCGCGCAGCCGCCAAAGCGCTCGAGTTCGAGCGCGCCGCTTATCTTCGCGACACAATAGAGGAACTGAAAAAAGAAATGAAAAACACAGACGGATCAACGTCATAAAACAGAATCACAGAGGTAAAAATGATCGCAACAGACTACGACAGAAACCACGAACAA
>JAFZTO010000094.1 GCA_017618795.1 Clostridia bacterium
ACGTCGTTCACGCACATGGCCACGCAGTCAACGCCGACCGTGCTGTGCCTGTCCATTCTGAAGGCGATACGGAGCTTTGTCCCTACGCCGTCGGTCCCGGATACCAGAACCGGGTGTTCGTATCCGCTGAGGTCAAGCGGGAAAAGGCCTCCGAAACCGCCTATATCGCCGTCGCCGTTAATAACCGTTCTCGCGATATGTCTTTTCATAAGCTCGACCGCTCGGTAACCGGCTGTTATATCCACTCCGGCAGCCGCGTAGCTGTCGGAT
This sequence comes from Clostridia bacterium, assembly GCA_017618795.1. GTDB lineage: Bacteria > Bacillota > Clostridia > Oscillospirales > CAG-272 > Colimorpha_A. The sequence goes on from JAFZTO010000094.1 coordinate 271, forward strand.
CTTGAATTGCTGTTCATCTGTTACTCCTTTCCGTCCCAGCAGTAGGTGCAGAGCCTGCACGGGTCGATCCCGATTGCTTTTACAACGCCTTCGAGCGTCTGAAATTCCAGCGAGTCGAAGTGGAATTTTTCGCAGATGGTCTCACGGAGTTTCCTGCCGCGCTCGGTCTCGGCGTCGCTGTACTCGTCAAGGTGGTTAAGTCCCTCTTCGCCTTCAAGCTCGACTATTACCCTTCTCGCGAGGAGATCGCGGTCGCTTGTGGCTCTGGAGAAATTAAGATACTTGCAGCTGTACATTATCGGCGGACATGCGGAGCGCATGTGAACGGCCTTTGCTCCGTTCTGCGACAGGAAATCCACCGTCTCCTTGAGCTGAGTGCCCCGGACGATGGAATCGTCCACGAAAAGCAGCGATTTCCCGTCTATCAGTTCTGTCACCGGTATCTGTTTCATTCTGGCGATACGGTCGCGGTCGGACTGCTTTGGCGGGATAAAGCTCCTCGACCAGGTGGGGGTGTACTTTATATACGGCCGCTCGAACGGTATATGGCTTTCGTTTGCGTACCCTATTGCGTGCGGCGTGCCCGAGTCGGGGACTCCGCACACGTAATCGACTTCCGGAATCGTCCTGCTTTTTCTGTCGTTTTCGGCCATTATCCCGCCGTTTCTGCAGCGCATTACCTCTACGTTCACGCCTTCGTATGTAGACGTCGGATAACCGTAGTACGACCACAGAAACGAGCAGATGCGCATTTCCTCCTTTGCCGGCAGCAGCGTTTTTACCTCTTTCGAGGATATTTCGGCGATTTCGCCCGGCCCGAGTTCGGCATAGTCCGTGCAGCCGAGCTTTTTGTACGAGAAAGACTCAAAGGCGGCGCAGAAACAGTCCTGGCCTCTGCCGATTAGCACCGGCAGTCTTCCCTTTCCGTCCCTTGCGACGATAATATGCCCGTCGTCCTTGAGAATGATTATCGAGGCGCTGCCGTCAATAACGTCCTGAGCGAACCTGATTCCCTCTGGAAAACTGTTTTTTTTGTTTATAAGGACCGCGATAAGCTCCGTGCAGTTGACCCTTCCGCCGGACATTACGTTGAAGTGGCCGCCTGACGACATGTACTTCCTGATCAGCTCCTCCGCGTTGTTTACCGCCCCTATGACGGCTATGGCGAACATGCCGAGCTCGGAGCTTATCAGCAGCGGCTGCGGATCATAGTCGCTGATCACTCCTATTGCGGAACAGCCCTTCATATCGTCGCATACGCCGGCAAATTTGGTACGGAACGGGGAGTTTTCAATGTTGTGTATGTCGCGCTGGATTCCGTCGTCGGGATTATACGCGGCAATTCCGGCGATACGGGTGCCGAGATGCGAATGATAGTCTGTCCCGAAGAAAACGTCGACCATGCAGTCGCGGTCCGCCGCCATTCCGAAAAATCCGCCCATTACGCGAAGAACAGCTCCGAAAGCGTCATCGGGTCGATATATTTCCCGTCTTTATAAACGCGCATATTGCCCGAAGCTATCTCGTCGATAAGCATCACGTTGCCGTTTCTGTCGTAGCCGAACTCGAACTTTATGTCGTAAAGGTCAAGGCCCTTTTCCTTAAGGTCGTCAGCGACTATGGCGGTTATGCGCTTTGTCATTTCCTTTATCGTATCGTACTGCTCTCCGGTCATGATGCCGAGAACCTCAAGGCCGTCCTTTGTCACAAGCGGATCGCCTTTTTCGTCGTTTTTGAACGTCATCTCCACGTATGAGGGGAGAACGGCTCCCTCCTCGACGTACTCGCCGTAGCGGCGCAGGAAACTGCCCACCGCCCTGTTGCGGCATATTACTTCAAGTCCCTTCCCGAAGGTCCTTGCAGGCAGTACCTCCATTGTCGTGTCGTTCAGATCGGCGCTTACGAAATGCGTCTCTATCCCGGCCTTGTTTATCTTTTCGAAGAAATAGACGGACATGCGGAGATTCACGTCACCGACGCCCTCTATGGTCAGCCCGATAGAGTTTTCACCCGGATCGAACACGCCGTCCTTTCCCGTGCAGTCATCCTTGAACTTCAGAAGGTAGTTCCCGTTTTCAAGCTCAAATACGTTTTTCGTTTTTCCTGTGTAGATGAGTTTCATTTTATGTCTCCTTATAAATGTTTGCTGAATTTTTCTTCCGCGGTCCTGTTTTTTTCAAGGACAGCTTTTTTTTCGTTTTCTCTTCTCGACTTAAGCCTTCCGGCCAGCCCTTCGTCCTGCAGCGCCAGTATCTGACACGCAAGCAAAGCGGCATTGACTCCGCCGTCAACGGCGACAGTCGCAACGGGCACGCCCGATGGCATCTGCACGGTCGACAGCAATGCGTCAATGCCGTCAAGATTTCCTGATTTGCACGGTACGCCGATAACGGGCAGAACCGTCTGTGCGGCAAGCGAGCCCGCGAGATGGGCCGCCATGCCGGCAATTGCGATGATTACTCCGAATCCGTTCTTCTCCGCGGAAGCCGCGTACTCAGCCGCCTCACACGGCGTTCTGTGCGCCGAGTAGACGTGTACCTCGAACGGCACGGACAGTGAAGCGAGAGTATCGGCGGCCTTCTCGGCTATCGCGAGGTCGCTGTAACTGCCCATTACGATTCCGACTTTCTTCATGGTATGATCCTTCCTTTCGCATATTTACGCCTCAGAAAAAGAAAAAGGGGCACTTTCTCCGTTGAAAAGGCGTGCCCAGACGGTCGGCGTGATGGCTTCTGTTCCACTATGGTAAACCCATAATAATCCGTCAGTCGCAGAGGCCATTTCTGTTACATATAATATTTTATCATAATCTCCCCCGTTTGTCAACAGCAAAAAAAAATTTCCGGTTTTTTTTGTTTTTTCTTGACACGGGCCCGCAAACGTGGTATACTATATCACAGCAAAAACGGAGCGTAAAAAAATGGACACCGGATACACATTTCTGCCGACTTACTATGACCGGCTGAACTCTGAAATCGACTATGAGGCGTGGGCAAAGAACATTTCGGAGGTTTTTGACAAAAACGGTATACACAGAGAAGACCTTGTTCTCGATCTCGCCTGCGGGACCGGAAACATGACCGTGCAGCTTGCGCGGCTCGGCTACGATATGATAGGCATCGACCTCTCCGCGGAAATGCTTGATGTTGCCAGGCGCAAGGACCCGGGCGTCCTCTGGATAAATCAGGATATGAGAAGCTTTGAGCTGTACGGAACGGTAAAAGCGGCAGTCTGCTGCCTTGACTCGGTAAATTATCTGCTGAAATCAAAGGACCTTGCCTGCTGCTTCGGCCTTGTTCACAACTATCTCGAGCCCGGCGGAATCTTTATATTCGACGTCAACACGCGTTACAAATTCGAAAAAGTGTATGCGGACAATCACTATATCCTCGAGGACGATGATATCGTTTGCTGCTGGCGAAACCATTACAGCGCCAGAACCGGAATTTGCGATTTTGACCTGACCTTTTTCTCCGGCAGAGGAGACTCATATCTGCGCACCGACGAACATCAGCGCGAGCGGTACTGGTCCGACAGAACGCTGAAAAAGGTTCTTTCAGACGCCGGATTCGGCAATATCCGCATAACGTCCGGTCTGTCGTCGGACGAATTTGCGCCCGATGCGGAACGGCATTTCTTCGTATCGGAATGCTTAAAATAAAACGAGGCAGCGGCGCCGGGCCGCTGCCTGTCTTTTTATTTTCTGGCTGGTTTCATGTTTTTGTCGATAAGATCCCAGATAAACAGGATTTTCTCGCTCTCGCTCATTTTTTCATAGCTGAGATTAAGGAGCCTTGTCTTTATTTCGTTAATCGATTTTTCACCGAGATTCTTCACCCCGACTAGCCGTCCCTCACTCAGCGCGTCGATAAGATCGCCTATCGAAACTATCTCCACACGCTTGAAGCCGTGCACACATCTCGGCTTGAACGGAAGCTCCGAGGTGTTCATGTCGCAGGTGGTTTTCCCGAACGGAAGACTTACCTCAAAATTTTTACCGAATATAGCGTCAAGCGCCTCAATAAGCCCGTACTCGTCAATCGCATTCATTATGACTGCGGTAATTTTATTTTTATCCATAGTAAACTCCTTAAATGTGTAA
>JAFZTO010000095.1 GCA_017618795.1 Clostridia bacterium
ACTGCGCGGTCGCTTTCCGGCGCTGCGGCAGGCAGATATTCGAGGTCTTCAGGTATCTGGGCGTATGCGACGTCGGCTTCAACCGTCCCGCCGGAGACAGGTATCCATCGGAAAATCCTTTCTGAACGGCATGAAAAGGTTTAAACAAAAATCAATAACGCTTTTATTAATGACGCTTATCATCGGCATGATAACAACGTCCTGCGCAGATAACAATCGGGTTTTGCCATCGGAATCTGGTGGATTCCCGACGAAGGAAAGCACTATGGGATATAATATAGATCCGGAACGGGAGCAATGCAGTGTTCCCGATAAACGCCACAGAACGTTTTTTACGTACAAGGTTATAGACGGGGTGAAACTGAAATTGTATTTCGTGCCTCCGACACGGGACGTTTACGATAAAGCTCCCGTAATAGTTAACTATCCCGGAGGAGGATTTTCCTCATGCGTCATTGCAGATTATCACAGGATACTCACAACAGAATATCCGGATATTTATGATGCCGGATTTGCAACTGTGACGGTACAGTACAGAACGACTGCCGAGCATTCCGCCAACATGGATCAGATAATGTCCGACTGCGCCGACGCGCTAAGATTCCTGTCGAGATACAGCGATATCTTGGGGGTAGATGCGCAGAATATCATTACCTTCGGCCATTCCGCGGGCGCGACCGCCGCTCTGCTCATGGCTTACGCGCCGCACAGCATTATGGACGCGGACAATTATTACCCTGAATACGACTTCCGGGTGTGCGGAGCGTTCGCGATGTCCCCGAGACCGAGGTACGGCAATTCGGACAATAAAATTCTGTTTCCACGAAACGGAATGACGGGAAAGTGGAGCGCAGTTAACTATGTCGGAAACGGCGGAGTTCCCTGCAAGGTCCTGATGGGCAGGGAGGATGAACTGATAGATCCGTCTCTGGTCGCTGAGTTCAAAGCAGCCTGCGACAGGGGCGGTGTTCCGTGCGAGGTTGTCTGGTTTGAAAACGCGGATCACGGATATCACAGCGTGAACGGCAGGGAAGTTGTGCCGAATTACGACAAAACGCGCGCAACGATAATATCGTTTGCGAAAGGATGCGTCGGACGGTAGATTTCGAGCAGTAAAAAGTTCGGGACCGTTTGGCGTTACGGATAAAAAAAGCCGGGAAGAGCAGAATGTCTTCCCGGCGAGTTTTTTTCATTCATACGACCTGCAGAATGTAGAATTTGAGATAATCGGTTTCAGACGAGGCGAGGAGTATCGGATGGTCGGGCGACTGCTGGCGCGCCTCGATCTGTCTTAACGTCACGCCCGCCGTTCTGGCTGATTCGGTCAGCATTTTTTCAAACAGCGGGGCGGGCATAAAATGAGAGCATGAGCATGTGGCAAGATAGCCGCCTCTCGGAAGAAGACGCATGGCCATGGTGTTTATTTCGGCATAGCCGCGCTGCGCGTTCCCTACGGTGCGGCGGCTTTTGGTGAAAGCCGGCGGATCGAGTATGATGAAATCGAACGGGTGTCCGCCCTTTTCGAGGAGTGCGCCGAGGTAATCAAACGCGTCGGAGACCACAAAATCGATATTTCCAGCGTACCTGTTCAGCTCCGCGTTCTTTTTAGCCTGATTTACGGCGGTTTCGGATACGTCGACGGCCGTCACTTTTTTTGCGCCGCCTTTCATGGCGTTCAGGGCAAATGATCCCGTATGCGTAAAGCAGTCAAGCACGTTTCTGCCGGACGACAGGCGCGCCACGGCCGCGCGGTTGTACTTCTGATCTAGGAAAAACCCGGTTTTCTGACCGTTTTCAAAGTCCACAAGGTACTTTATGCCGTTTTCGGTTATTTCAGTCTCGGTTTTTTCCGGATGAGAATGGCCGGCGTACCAGCCTTTTGTCTGCTCAAGTCCTTCGAGAAGCCTTATCTGAGAGTCGTTTCTTTCGTAAATGCCGTTTATTTCCTCTCCGTATGAGCCGAGGACTTCAAGAAGCATTCGGTATAAAGTATCTTTGATTTTCTCCATGCCATAGGAGAGCACCTGCGTTACCAGAATGCCGGAAAAACGGTCGACGGTAAGCCCCGGGAAGCCGTCGGCCTCGCCGAAAATCAGGCGGCAGCACTGAAAATCGTTTTTCATGACAGTCCTGCGGTAGTCAAGCGCGTACCTTACACGCCCCTCCCAGAATTTTTCATCAAACACGTCGTTTGCGTTGGAGGACAGAATCCTTACGCGGATCTTGCTCGCGTCGCTCGCAAAGCCCGTGCCGAGATATGCGCCTTTTTCGGAAAACACGTCGCAGAGCTGACCGTTTTCGTGGCTGCCGGTTTCGGACAGTATTTCATCTCCGTAGACCCAGAGATTTCCTTCCTTTATGTATTTTTCTCATTTTTTTGTTACTGTGAACGAAGGGTGGTTTCTTTGAATTTTCATCTTTTCCCCCATGCCGGCGACCCCATTGATATATATATTATACCACAATGTACAGGCAAAATGTACTTTTTTCGTAAAAAAAATTATTTTATTGAAAAACCGGTCAACATATGGTATAATATTAACGGTTAATTCTCCGGAACGACGTTCCGTTGAAAGGTTTATATGCTTTATGTTTACTCTTGATTATCACAAATCGCAGAATGTCCTGCATGTCGGAACCGAAAAACCGAGAGCGTATTTTGTCCCATGCTCGTCTGAAAAAGAGGCGGGATCAGACAACCGGGCGCTTTCTTCGAGGTTTCTGTCTCTGTGCGGCATGTGGGATTTCCGCTTTTATCCCGTTCCGGAGGATATCGAAGACTTTACGTCTTCCGATTTTGTTCCTTCAGGACACGACGGAATGACAGTTCCGAGAAGCTGGCAGACGGTTTCCGGATACGATTCGCCGAATTACACAAACGTCACGTATCCTTTCCCGATAGATCCGCCGAATGTTCCGGCGGCCAATCCCTCGGCGCTGTATTCCCGGAAATTTTTCATAAGCGACGCTTTCTTTGACGGACGGGACGTGTTTATCAACTTTGAAGGCGTAGATTCGTGCTTTTATCTCTATATAAACAGGAAATTCGTCGGCTACAGTCAGGTGAGCCACTGCGTAAGCGAGTTCGATATCTCAGATTATATCTTCGAGGGCGAAAATCTTGTTCAGGTGCTCGTTTTCAAATGGTGCGACGGGTCGTATCTCGAGGATCAGGACAAGTTCCGCTTTTCGGGGATATTCAGAGAAGTATATCTGCTGTCGCGCGACAGAGAAAGAATTTCCGATTTCTTTATTCATCCCGTGCTTAACGCGGATTATTCGCGCGGAGAGCTGTCGGTCGACTTTGTTACCGTCGGAGAGCCGGAGATATGCGTCAGGCTTTCCTCGCCGGACGGCGAGACGGTATATGCAGGCAAATATGTCCCGGGAGACAGGATCGCAGTCGACGGTCCGGCTCTGTGGTCGGACGAGACGCCGTTCCTGTATACTCTCATGATAAAATGCGGCGGCGAGTATATATGCCAGAAAATCGGTTTCCGCTCGTTTGAGATAAAGAACAGAACGGTGCTTGTGAACGGGAAAAAGGTCAAGGCGAGAGGAGTGAACCGTCACGACAGTCACCCGATCCTCGGTTCGGCAACGCCGCTCGATCACATGATGAACGATTTGCTTATTCTCAAGCGGCACAACGTCAACATGATACGCACGAGCCATTATCCCAACGATCCGCGTCTCCCCGAGATGTGCGACAGGCTTGGCATCTATCTGTGCGACGAAAACGATTTCGAGACGCACGGGATTCAGGCGGTCGACTGGGATTATTTCGTCAGAAGTCCCGAGTGGACTGATTCGCTTCTTGACAGGATCGAAAGACTTTTTGAGCGCGACAAGAACCGCGCCTCGGTCATTTTCTGGTCACTGGGAAACGAATCTGGCATGGGTGACAACCAACGTCTGATGTCGGAATATATCAAAAAAAGGATGCCCGAGGCGATAATCCACTGCGAGGATGTCTCGCGCCGCCTGCGCATCGGGCCGGAACCGAAAGGATACGTGGATATGGTCGAATGCCCGTGGGTGGACGTGGAAAGCCGGATGTATCCCTCGGTCGGCGAATGCAGAGAGTACCTTGAAAACCCGGTTTTCACAAAACCTCTTTTCCTGTGCGAATACAGCCACGCAATGGGCAACGGCCCCGGCGATCTGGCCGACTACTGGGAACTGATGGTGAACTACGACGGGTTCTTCGGCGGATGCGTGTGGGAATTTCTGGACCACTCCGTCGCGACGGGGAGCGATCCGCTTTATCATCCGCATTACCTGTACGGAGGCGATTTCGGTGACGTGCCCAACGACGGGAATTTCTGCTGCGACGGTCTTGTGTATCCGGACCGCCGTCCGCACACCGGATTCCTTGAGCTTAAACAGATTCTTGCTCCGGTGAGCATGACGGGCGCTTCGCCCGACGGCTCACGGTTCACGCTGAAAAGCAGAAGACAGTTCACCTCTCTCAGCGACATGTCGCTTTCATGGGAAATAGAGAAAAACGGAAAAACAATACGTTCGGGCTTTGTTCCGCGCCTTGATATAGGTCCCGAAGCCGAAAAAACTTATGAAACGGACATATCCGGTCTGGCTCTTGAAGGGAACTGCCATCTGAACGTATCGGTTCTGCGCAACACGCCGGCAGAATGGGCGGAGGCCGGAAGCCTTGTCTGTTCGTTCCAGAGCGCAATAGATACTGAAACGAAATTTCTGTCCATCGACTCACCATATCAGGTAACGCTGAAAGACGCGGAGAACGAATTCGTTATCTCAACTCCGCAGACGGAGGCGCGGGTGAGCCGCGAAAGCGGGCTTATCACCTCGTACGTTTTCAGCGGCAAGCAGCTGCTCGCCTCGCCCGTAACATTTACAGTGTGGCGCGCTCCGACGGACAACGACAGGAACATAAGGCACATATGGGAAAAGCACGGATATGACGACGCGCGCCCGAAGTGCACGTACGTCAGCGTATGCGGGATCGGATTCGACAAGGTCATTCTGCGTGCGGGCTTCAGCATAGAGTCGGAAAAGGCGGGGCGGATCATGACGACCGAAACGTTTTATCTGTTCCGCGGAGACGGAAGCGTCGAGTTGCGCACGAAAGCGGAGACCGTCGACGGCCTTCCGGCACTGCCGCGCTTCGGGATCGAATTCCTGATGCCGGAGGGATGCGAGCAGATACGCTATTACGGGCGCGGTCCGTACGAAAGCTATGTCGACAAGCGGCTCGCGAGCCGGCAGGGACTTTTCACCACGACCGCGACGGATAATTTCGAGCATTACATAAAGCCACAGGAAAACAGCGCCCACGCCGACACCCTGTGGATGTTCACCGGAGACCTGAACGGAAACGGTCTGCTGTTCACAGGCAACGGGCATCTCTTCTCCTTCAACAGCTCGCATTACACGCCGGCGATGCTGACCGCTGCAAAGCATGATTTCGAGCTTGAGCCGCTTAAGGAAACGGCCGTCAACGTGGATTACAGGCAGACCGGAATAGGTTCCAATTCGTGCGGGCCGGCTCTTGCGGAAAAATACAGATTTGACGAAAAAACATTCACATTCACGGTAAGGATAATGCCATGCGGCATCGATTCGGTAGATCCGTTTGCGGAGGCTTATAAGAAATGAAAGACACTGTAAAAATAGCCGATACCGGCAACACCCTTATAATCGCGCACAGAGGAGCAAGCTGCCTTGAAAGGGAGAATACGCTTCCGGCTTTTGTCGCCGCCGGGAACAGATCGTATTTCGGCATCGAGACCGACGTTCACGTGACGCGCGACGGTGAACTTGTCATAATGCACGACAGCGACACTTCCCGCGTTGCATTTGAGAGCAGGATCATAGAGCAGAGCACCCTTGCAGAACTGAGGAACATCCACATAAAGGACATGGACGGCAGCGAGCGCACCGATCTGCGCATACCGCTGTATACGGAATATCTGAAAATTTGCCGCACGTACGGAAAAAAGGCAGTCGTCGAACTCAAGGAACGGTTTGAAACAAGATACGTGGAAAAGCTTCTGGACGTGACCGGCGACACAAGCGACGTGATCTTCATTTCGTTCGTTCCCGAAAACCTGATCGACATACGTTCGATGCTCCCCGGAGCGGACATTCAGTATCTTGCATGGAACACGGGGGGGAAGACGCTCGAGATAATCGACCGTTACGGCTTTGACCTCGATCTCTGCGGACTGGATCTGGCAAACGCCGACAAAACCGGAGTAGAGGCCGAAAAGGTTAAGCTGATTCACGGTATGGGCAAAAAGCTCAATGTCTGGACGATAGACAGTTCCGATCACGCCGCCATGCTCATAAGCGCCGGCGTCGACATGATAACCACCAACTGTCTCGAACAGGGCTAGAAATGGAGACGTTGCTGATCGGCATTGCCGGCGGGACGGGCAGCGGCAAAACCACCGTGACCTGCAGAATAGCCGAGACGTTTGCCGGCGAGGTGTGCGTCATATATCACGACAATTATTACAGGGCGCACGACGAACTGACGTACGAAGAACGCGCAAAGCTAAACTACGATCACCCCGACGCGTTCGACACTCCGCTGTTTCTGAACGATCTGAAGGCTCTCAAGGCCGGAAGGACCGTGGAATGCCCGGTTTACGACTACTCGGCTCATAACCGCTCAAAGGACGAAACAGTGCGCATCGAACCGAAAAGAATAATCGTGGCGGACGGCATACTCATATTCTACGAAAAGGAACTGCGCGAGCTGTTCGACATAAAGATATTCATCGATACCGATGCTGACGTGAGGATACTTCGCCGTCTGATGCGCGACGTAAGCCAGCGCGGACGCACCGTGGAATCGGTAGTGACACAGTACCTGACAACGGTAAAGCCGATGCACGAGCAGTTTGTCGAACCCACAAAAAGATATGCCGACGTGATCATTCCCGAAGGCGGAAGAAATCCCGTCGCTCTGGAAATGCTGTTCAGCAGAATAAGGCAGCACATGGGCGGATAAGATGGCAAAGCTTTACTTCAAATTCGGCGCGATGGGCAGTTCAAAGACCGCCCAGGCGCTTATGACGAAATTCAACTATGAGGAAAAAGGCAATAAGGTCTGGCTCATAAAGCCCGCCGTCGACGACAGGGACAACATTGTCGGCGCGGACGGACGTGTGCGGACCGTCGTCCGGTCTCGGATAGGCCTTTTTCAGGACGCCGAAGCAATAGGAAGCGATTTCGACATTCTGTCCGTGTTCGACTCTAGAAACGCGGCGGAGCCGGGCTTCGCGCAGGTCATAATCTGCGACGAATGCCAGTTTCTGACGGAAAAACAGGTTGAGGAAATGAAGGACATAGCCGATCTGCGCGACATTCCGGTTCTCTGCTTCGGGCTGCGCGCCGATTTCCGTACGAAAATGTTCCCGGGCAGCAAAAGACTTTTCGAGATAGCGGACAGCATAACCGAGATAAAATCCGTGTGCAGATGCGGCAGAAAGGCTACGGTCAACGCCCGTTTCGACGACAGCGGGGAAATAATCACCGAGGGAG
>JAFZTO010000096.1 GCA_017618795.1 Clostridia bacterium
TAATGCCTTCATCGTTTCATTCGACCGGACAAATTCTTCCCTGCTCATCCCCATATCCCTTATCAGATTATACATAGTCGGCAAACGGTCGTTTCCCTGATATTCGGGTGATTTCGAGTATTTTTCCAGGCATTCAGCCAAAACCGGTTTGTATTCATCCGCGAAAAAACCTGATGAAAAGCCATCAGGCGCACCGTATATCAAATCAAAATCCCGGTTATTTGTCACAAAAGCTCCATAATCCTCGATGCTTCTGAATTCATACACTATTCCGTCAAAAATATTTGCTGATGGCTGTCCGGGAGACAAATCCGTATTGCTTCCTTGTACGTCATTTACATTAAGCAGGCACGAATACAGACACATTATCATAACAATTATTGTTGAAATTATCTTTGCATGTTTCATAATAATCACCTTTCTTTAAAACGTCAAGTATTTCTTGAAAATGTTTGAAACTAATCATTTCCATAAGTGTTAGTTATTATTCCATAATACAGCATTTGAGGATCAACGCAATGCGGTAAGCGTAAATTGAATTTGTACTAAACCTTTTTAAAATATGAAACGATATACGGTTCAATATCATTCATAATTACATTACTTCCTTCTTTTTCATATTGCTTGCTAAACAATTTTTTAGAAAAAATACCGGCAAATCTGCAACAGACTGAATACTCATCCCGGTCACAAATAATCGTCATTTTTTTCAGTTTTTTTTTAAGAACTATGTAATAATCTCCAAAAAAATTATCATTGGATTTATAATAACAATTCAGGTTCAGGGATTGGGCCAGCGATAAAATATTTGAAATAATCATGTCTTCTTTGATTCCACTAAACTCCGAAATAGCGCAAAACATTCAGAGCCCATTTTACGGATTCATTATCCCAGTCTTCTTTCATCATAAGGAAGTAATCATTTAATTCCTTGATAAAAAGCATAAAGTAGCCGCCATCTTCGTCAATAGATGTTGGAAACAACAAATCGGAAGTACATATTGGAATAATTTCATCATACTCCTTTCGCGATGAATCAATCAATGTTATTGCATAGCGAATAAAACATTTCCCGTTTTCATTTACACCATTGCCCCCCATTTCTTTAATTTTAGAAAAACTGTAGAATGCAGGCAACGGGTAATCTTCTTTAAGTTGTTTTAAATCGGGAATCTTGTCATATGTTTTACTGAACAACTTAATTACAGGAAATCTGTTGTCATATCGGTCGTCTGTATCAAAAACACAATGCTGGGTTTTACCTTTTGTTTCTCCTAACGTGGATGTCGACCTGATCGTACGGTATCTCTATTCCCTGCTCGTCAAAAGCCGTCTTAACGTCCTCGAGCATATCGAAGTACACGGTCCAGTAGTCTTCCTTCTTCACCCACACGCGGCAGCATATCTCAAGACTGCTCTTTCCGTGTCCCGTCATTCGCACCGTGGGCGAGGGGTCTTTAAGCACAAGGCTGTTCGACTCCGCAACGTTCGAGATGATCTCCTCCGCAATGGCATAGTCGTTGTCGTATGAGATACTGAATGTCAGATCTACCCTTCGCAGGTCTTTTTCGGTATAATTCGTCACGGTCGTCGAGGAAACCAGACTGTTCGGCAGATAAACGACCTTGTTGTCAAGCGTAACAATTTTCGTGTTTATGATCCTTATGTCCTCGACAGTCCCCGAAACTCCGTTTACCTCAACGAAATCACCATCGTGGAACGGGCGCGTGAACAGCAGAAGTATGCCTCCCGCGAAATTCGACAACGCTCCGTTCACTGCAAGCCCGACCGTAACGCCGACAGACGCCACAAGAGCCGAGAGCGCGCTTGTATCGATGCCGAGATACCCGACAAGGCAAATTACGATAATTATCTTTAAGACCGTTTTCCCGACGTTGCAGAGCGTGCGGGCAACGGTTCGGTCAACCTTCCCGCTCTTTTCGTTCTTCTTTATTATTCTTTTCGCAATCAGGTTGATCACTCTGAAACTTATTAAAAGGACGATGAGCGAAATCACCAGTTTTATACCTGTGGTGGTTGCCCAGCCGATAACGGTATTTAAAAAATCTTCCCAGTTCAATTTCTATCTCCTTTACTTTGTTCCCGTAGAACCGAAGCCGCCGGCGCCGCGTTCCGTTTCGTCAAGCTCGTCGCACTCCTCAAGTTCAGGCAGGATAACGGGAACAACCATCATCTGGCCTATTCTCTCTCCGTTCCCGATAATCTGCTCCTCACGGTCATTGTTTATAACGGCAACCATGATTTCGCCTCTGTAGTCGCTGTCTATAACACCGACTCCGTTGCAGAGCCCGAGGCCGCGTTTGTATGCAAGCCCGCTGCGCGCGCATATCAGCGCCACGCTGTTCCTGTCCGGAAGCGCTATCGCTATTCCCGTCGGTATAAGTCTTCTTTCTCCGGGCTGAAGAACCGCCGGCTCGTCAAGCAGCGCGTAAAGATCGCAGGCTGCCGCCCCGGCCGTTGCGTAAAACGGAATTTTAGCCCCCTCGCGGAGCTTTCTGATTTTCAGTCTCATGATTTTATCCTCCTTATCTGTCCCTTGGGTATAGTTCCGTGCCGGTATGCGTAAACAACCTTCATGACCTCCGCCCGTGTTTCGGTGCTGAAAAGCATATGAAGCTCGCATACCCCCGCCGCGTCCAGCCTGTCGAGCTGATCCGCCATGTAAACCGGAACGGAATTGAGCAGTATATCGCGTTTCCCCTCTCTTATCAGCGGGAAAACGGCGTTTCTCGTGTCTCGTAGTTCGCGAACTCCGAGCGGCTTTTCAAGCAGCATGAGCGGTATCCGTCCGTAACAGACAACTCCCTTCAGCGCGCCTTCCGTGCTTACGTCTCTTATCTGCGGCAGCGAAAGTTCGGCAGACAGGATCAGACTCTCAAGCGGAAGGAACGAAGCGCTGAAACCGTTAAAAACGTTCAGTCTGAAATCGCCGTGTGCTGCAAGACCGTATTCCTCCGCAAAAGCGTAATGCGAAATGTTACGCAGAAGAATGTGCTTTGCGCCTTTTTTTACCGCTTCCTCCAGCTGACGTCTGACATTCGCGGCCTCACTGTCGAAAATCACAGGAGGAAGCATGACTCCGTCGGCAGCGGATTCGAATTTGTCGACCGGCAGATATATATGCGTAAAGTCGTGGCTGTCCGGTATCTGCTGAGCATTCCTGAATCTTGCGGTAAAAATCCTTTTAACGGTTTTTTCAGGAACGGTTTTACGCAATTTCGGTATTTCGGCTGCTTCCCGGGCCTTTTCATCCGTCCGTACCGTAACGGTCGGGAGTTTCAGCTCCGCGCTCTGGCCCGCACTGTTCTTTTTGTCGGTTTCGGAGCGCACGCCGTTCATACAGCCGTCGATTTTTCCGACGTAATACCCGTCCGTAAAGCCACCCCTAGAAAAGATCCGCTTCAGCTTCTCGGTCTCTTCTCCGGTCGCCGGCCTGTTTTCGTCTATGAGCCGTCTGTATATTCCGGTAACTCCGGCGACGTATGAAGGCGATTTCATCCGTCCCTCGATCTTAAGAGACGCAACGCCGAACCCGGAAAAATCGGGAATATGACCCGCCAGACACATGTCCTTAAGACTTAACGGGTAAGAGCCGTTGTAGCTCATCCGGCACGGCTGTGCGCATTGCCCTCTGTTCCCGCTTCTGCCTCCGAGCATGGCGCTCATAAGGCACTGCCCGGAACACGAAACGCACATCGCGCCGTGCACGAACATCTCTATTTCCGGCTTTGCCTTTTCGCAGACGGTTTTGAGGTCGCCCCGCGGGATTTCCCGGGCAATGACCACACGGCTGAACCCCTTTTCATAAAGCAGATCTGCTCCGACGGAATTGTGGACCGACATCTGAGTGCTCGCATGGAGCGAAAAATCCGGAATATACTTTTTCACAAGCATCGACAGCCCTGTATCCGCGGTTATCAGCGCGTCGGCGCCGCATTCCCATAAAAATCCGGCGTATTCAAGAGCCGACTGCATTTCCCTGTCGTATATCTGCGTGTTGAGCGTTATATAGGCCTTCACCCCGTGCGCATGGCAGTAGCCGACAGCCTCGGCGATTTTCTGTCTGTCAAAATTTGCGGCGTTCATCCTCGCGTTGAACATCGTTCCGCCGAAATATACTGCGTCCGCACCCGCGTCAACGGCGGCAACAAGCGCATCGAAGGTCCCGGCGGGAGCGAGAAGTTCGGGCTTACGGTTTATTTTCAAGATTCTTTTCCCTTTATTTCTGTCTTTGTATTGATATTCCGCCGAAAATATGGTAAAATATTATCTGTATAGTTTTACGGCTTTACACATCATAATAATATTATACACCAAAAAACCTGTTTTGTGAATAGGATAAGGCAAAAAAAAGCAAATGTCGGAAAAAAACTCCCCCCTCGGACACAAGGCGGTGAACGGGCTTAAAAAGAAATATCCGTGCGCGGTCTGCGCGCTTGAACACGGCGGTGACCCGTGGAGACTGCTTGTAATGGCGCGTCTTTCCGCCCAGTGCACCGATGAGCGCGTGAACACAGTGTCGCGCGAGCTGTTTCAGAAATACCGCGACGCGCGCGAAATGGCTGCGGCCGAGCTTACCGACGTGGAAAAAATCGTGCGTCCGTGCGGGCTTCACCGAACAAAGGCCAGAGACATAATCGGCATATCCGAAAAACTGATTTCCGATTTTGACGGCAGGGTGCCCGAAAGCATGGACAAGCTGCTGGCCCTGCCCGGAGTAGGCAGAAAGATCGCCAACCTGATAATCGGCGACGTATACGGCATGCCCGCCGTTGTGACCGACACCCACTGCATCAGGATTTGCGGCAGACTGGGATTTTATCCGGAAAACGAGAAAAATCCGGCAAAAATCGAGAAAATACTTAAAGCGCAGGTAGAGGACGGCGAGCAGTCGGATTTCTGTCACAGGCTTGTCATGTTCGGACGCGACGTCTGCACCGCAAGAAGCCCGAAATGTCATGAGTGCACGCTTTCGGATTTCTGCGCCCACTTCAAAACTGTCGTGACGGATCACGAAAAATAAAAAGGAAATTGTTACATGAAAAAACTGTTATCTGTTCTGATCGCCGCTTTGATGCTGTTTTCATTCTTTTCCTGCGGGGAAAGCGTCTCCACGCGCACTTTTGAAAATCCCGAAAACGAATACCTGTACCCGGAAAAAAGAATTCTGAATGAAGAACAGCAGGATATAGCCGACAGATACTATGCCGAAATGATTGAAAGATATCCGCAGTTCGGCGAAATTCCCCGCGAAATGCTGTTTGAATACGTCTATCACGACAATCTGATTACGAGCGTTGAGTTCACATTCTGCCTCGGCGGAATTAAAACGGACTGCCACTGCTTATATCAGTACGGAGAAAAAGCACCGGACGGAGAATGGCATGTATACGAAAACGGTTTTCAAAAATTGTATGAGAAAGGAATATCTGATGAAATCGTGTCAGAGATCCGTTCCATGCTGGAAAAACAGACAAAGCGATACGTAAGATCACACGCCCTGAAAGACGACGGAGAATACATTCCACTGATGTGGTCCGAACGCGACGGAAAGTTGTGCGCCTGTTCCGAACTGATCGCTCACACGACCCTTTTCACACTTAAAAAATACGGGTGCGGCGACCACGCGCACGTTTACGCCACGGTTGTTCTGGATATCAGCGGCGGCAGCGTGACTCTGACAAACGGCGGCGTTACAGGATCGTGACGGGGACGCCGCACGGCAGGCAATCGCATAAAACAGGACAGGGAGAATACAAATGGAAAAATTCAGAGATTTACCTTACAACAGACCGGACGCCGGACAGCTCAAAAAGAATCTTTCTGCCCGGCTCGGGCAGTTCAGAAACGCGAAAACCCCGGAAGAGGCCGACGAGGCGTTCGTCGGTTTTCAGCGCGCCTTCGAGAATTGGCAGACTTTATCGACTATAGCCGCGATCCGGAACACCATGAACATGAAAGACGGATTCTACGACGGGGAAATGAAATATTTCAACCGCGAGAATCCAAAGCTTATGCTGAATATGAAAAAGGCGATAAAAGCGGTTCTGGAGAGCCCTTTCCGCTCACATCTCGAAAAAAAATACGGTGTTCAGATGTTCAGGAAATTCGAGACGCAGATGAAGCTGGTTAAACTTTCCACCGTCCTGCCGTCAATCCGCGAAGGGAATCTGTGCACCGAGTATTCGAAAACCGCGGCGTCGTGTTCGGTTGAGTTCATGGGCGAGAAATGCAACTTCTACGGACTTCTCCGGCATATGCAGTCGACGGACCGCGCCGAGCGCAAAGCGGCCTTCAGGGAGTGGGCAAAGCTTTACGAGGGCGTCTCGGCCAGACTTGACGACCAGTATGACAGGCTGCTTAAAATTCGGCGCACGATAGCGAAGAGGCTCGGATTTTCAAACTACACAGACTACGTTTACCCGGCGCGGGGACGCTTCGACTACGACGCCGGAAAAATCGCGGTTTTCCGCGATGCGGTACGCATCTTCATCACCCCAGTTTGCGAAAAAATGTACCGCGAACAGGCCGACCGTCTTGGACTGCAGAGACTTGAATGGTACGACGAGGATCTCTGCTTCCCCGACGGCAACGCAATACCGGTCGGCACCCCCGCTGAACTTACCGAAAAGGCGCGCCTCATGTACGAGAAAATGTCTCCGGAAACCGGCGAATTTTTCAATTTCATGACCGAGAACGGCCTCCTTGACCTTGTCACGCGCGAAAATAAGCATCTCGGCGGATATATGACCTTCCTGCCCGACTACAGGGCCCCGTTTATTTTTTCGAATTTCAACGGCACGTCGGCCGACGTCGACGTGCTCACGCACGAGGCAGGCCACGCGTTTGAGGGCTACTACGCATCCCGCCGTCTGCCTCTCCTTCAGCTGACCGGATCCACCAGCGAGATAAACGAGATACACTCCATGGCCATGGAATTTTTCGCCTATCCGTACATGGAGAGCTTCTTTGGGGAAAAGGCCGGACGCTACCGCTACTCTCATTTCACCGACGCGTTCAAAACGATACCGTATCTTGTATGCGTCGACGAGTTCCAGCACCGCGTTTTCGAAGATCCCGGGCTTACCGCGGAAGGCAGACGTAAAATCTGGAGAGAGATCGAGAAAAAATACATGCCCTGGCGCAGCTACGACGGAAACGCATTCCTCGAGAGCGGCGGATTCTGGATGCAGAAGCAGCACATTTTCCTCTATCCGTTCTATTACATCGACTATGCCATGGCTCAACTCGACGCGTTTGCGCTTTACCGCATGCAAACCGAAGGGGAAAACGCCTGGGAAAGATATCTGAATCTCTGCGGCATGGGCGGAATGTACGGATACTTCGAGACGCTGAGCCGCGCGGGACTTCCGAATCCGCTCGAACCCGAGAATGTGAAGGCTCTTTCGGAATTCGTTCAGGCGCATGCGGAAAAACTCAAAGACCCGACCGGAGAACGGGCCTGAAAGGATCGCGTACAGTTCAATGAAAGAAATTCTTCTCTGCAAATACGGGGAAATAGTTCTGAAGGGACATAACAGGCAGCACTTCGAACAGCTTCTCGAAAAAGAGCTCAGAAAACGGCTTAAAACTGCCGGAAACTTCGATATTTCCCATGCTCAAAGCACCATATACATCGAAGCGCTCGACGGCGACGCAAACCTTGACGAAGCGTTCGCAATCGCATGCAGACTGTTCGGATTCGTCTCCGTTGCACGGGCCGCCGTGGCTGAGAAAAACATGGACGACATACTTCGCGTGACATCCGGATACATTCCGCGGTTTCTGCACGGCTGCCGGACCTTCAAATGCGACGCAAGGCGGGCGGACAAGCGCTTCCCGCTGAACTCCCCGCAGATAGCCGCCCGTGTCGGCGAGGCAATCCATGACGCAGTACCGGGTATAAAAGTCGACCTTGACAGCCCGGACATCGTCGTGATGACCGAGATACGCGAAAGAAACGCATATATCCACGCGGGCTCTTTCCCCGGAGCGGGAGGCATGCCGGTCTCGTCCAACGGAAAAGCTCTGCTCCTGCTTTCAGGAGGAATCGACAGCCCGGTCGCCGGATATATGATGGCCAAACGCGGAGTCTATATCGAAGCGCTTCATTTCGAAAGTTATCCATACACCTCCGAGCAGGCGCGCGACAAGGTAATCGAACTCGCCGGAATCATCGCCGGATACAGCGGATACATGAGGGTTAACATCGTTTCGCTGACAAAACTGCAGGAAACTCTGCGGGACAGCTGCAGCGAAGAATACTTCACTCTGCTGCTGCGCCGTTCCATGATGAGAATAGCCGAGCGCGTGGCAAGAGAGAGATACGCTCAGGCGCTTATAACAGGCGAAAGCGTCGGGCAGGTGGCGTCGCAGACTATGCACGCGCTCACCGTCACCGACTGCGCGGTGGACATGCCCGTATTCCGTCCCTGCATAGGCATGGACAAAGAGGAAATA